>CALLKH010000408.1 GCA_938008425.1 uncultured Planctomycetaceae bacterium
CCGCCTTGATGCGCTCCTCGAACTGGCCGCGGTACTTGGTGCCGGCGACCATCATGGCAAGGTCGAGCACGACGATGCGCTTGTCGGTGAGAATCTCGGGCACATCGCCGCTGACGATGCGCTGGGCGAGGCCCTCCACGATGGCGGTCTTGCCAACGCCCGCTTCACCGAGAAGCACGGGGTTGTTCTTGTAGCGGCGGCAGAGCACGACGAGCAGCCGCTCGATTTCGCGCTGGCGGCCGATGACGGGATCGAGTTTGTCCTGCCTCGCCATCTCGGTGAGATCGCGGCCGAAGGAGTCGAGCGCGGGCGTGCGGGACTTGCCGCCCTTTCGACCGGGTTCCGGAGGGCCGGCCTGACCGGCGGTGCCGGCCTCCTCGCCTTCGACGCCGGCGCCGAGGAGATTGAGCACCTCTTCGCGAACCTCTTCAAGCTTGATGCCGAGGTTCATCAGCACCTGTGCCGCGACGCCGTCCTGCTCTCGCAGGAGGCCGAGCAGGAGGTGTTCGGTTCCGACGTAGTTATGATTGAGGTTTCGTGCCTCTTCGATGGCGTATTCGATGACCTTCTTGGCGCGCGGGGTCTGCGGGAGCTTGCCCATGGTGACCATGTCGGGGCCGCTCTTCACAAGCTTCTCAACTTCGAGGCGAACCTTGCGAAGATCGACCTCGAGATTCTTGAGGACGTTCGCGCCGACGCCGCTGCCTTCCTTGACGAGACCCAGAAGGATGTGCTCGGTTCCAATGTACTCGTGGTTGAACCGCTGCGCTTCCTGGTTAGCCAGGGCCATTACCTTGCGTGCACGGTCGGTAAATCGCTCAAACATGAATGCGGCCTTTCAGAAAGCTAGGTGACGACCTTTCCAATTGTGACGAACTGCGGTCGGCACTTTTTGCGCCTGTCACCACTCCTCGGTTCGCAGAGAGCCGTCAGCGGTCGGCCAGCGTCAATCTACCTTCTTATTATCGGCGCTCTATCGGCGGGAGGCAATTCAGGCTCTGACTGATCCCCCGAGACAGTGGCGCCTCACACTGCCGCGTGATTCTAGGGGAGGAGCACCTCCCCTTCAACGCGACGAGCGCTTCGGCCGACTGACCTGACGGCGTCCAACGGCCTGGTTTCTATCGGCTTGCGCACGGGTCGGGTCGAGCCTCGAATCCGCTGATCTGTGTCGAAAACATGCGATTCATGGTCCGTGGATGCCGTTCAAAAGACGCGAAAATTTCTACAACGAAGAATGTGGCGGTCGGAATTGGGACGTTCGAATCATGCAGGATCAGAATTTTCCCATCGATGTGTGTCTCAGGAGCCCGGGCATCGAGGGGGCGAGGCGAATCCAGACGAGCGTCTCATGACTCCACTTGTCGGCGAAGAGCCGCGAGATCCGGGCAATCAGGATCAATCGCGAGAACGCCCTCCAGCGCGATCCGGGCGGCTTCGTGATCATTGCGCTCGACCGCGCTTTGAGCTTCGGCGATC
>CALLKH010000409.1 GCA_938008425.1 uncultured Planctomycetaceae bacterium
CGTGGACGACGTCACGGGCGGGCGCGACGGCAACACAAACGAGTCCGCTGTTCGCCCATTTCGGTTGACTTGTTGATCATCTAGTGTTCAAATCGGACGCGTCGCGCGGGTGCGCGATCGAAGGTCTTTCCTGCCTCTGGAGTTCTCCCGCCAGATTCGCCATCCGCGTCGTCACCGTGCTACCAAGGTGTAGCCGGTTCGTTGCCCGTCGTCGAAAGGGGTGGTGACTCATGTCCAGAGTACTTTGTCTCAGCATGTCCGTCTTTTTCCTGTCCATGGCCGTGGCAGCAGGTACACCGCTGGCGGCCCAGGGTCGAATCGGCGAGCCCGAGTCGACCGCCCGAGTGGTGCCTGACGTCGAATCGTCCCGTGCCTTCATCAGCGGCGCCGCGAACGGGCAAGTTCCCGAGGATGCACTGAACTGGCGGCCGCCAGTCGCCGAACGCTCGCTTAAGGGCTGCGATCTCGATCCCGCCGATCCGGCTCTTTCAGATGCGGCCGGCGACCCGCGGGGCGTCAGCGCCGGCGGGCTGTGGCCCAACGGTCTCGTCTATTACGGCTTTGGCCTTAACACGACGGCCGAGATGCAGGCCGCCGCGCTGGCGGCGATGGCCGAGCTGGCCTCGGTCGCGCAACTCACCTTTGTTGAGGCGACACAGCCGGAGGATGGAACCCGCATTGTGTTCTGGGATTCGGACCGCAACAGCTCACCGATCGGATGGGCTCCCTCTTTTACATTCCAGGGAAACCTCTTTGTTACCTTTCGTATCGTCCGCATCAATAACTGGAACAGCCACGCCGTGATCATGCACGAGATCATGCACTCCCTGAGCATCAAGCACGAGCAGTCGAGATCGGATCGCGACGACTTCGTCGAAATCGTGAGCAGCAACATCCAAAACGACAAGTCGCACAACTTCAGCAAGACCAGCGGCCCCGTCTTCGGCAACTACGACTTCCAGTCCGTCATGCACTACGGAAACTGCGCGTTCTCGGATTGCGAGAATCCCGGGTGCAGCGTGGGCGTTCCATCCAACGGAGTCGATCCCGCGATTCCCGGGCTTGAATCCTGCTACACGATCAGGGTCAGGCCGCCCTATGCCGACTACTGGAACAGCCGCATCGGTCAGCGCAGCCGTCTGAGTGACGGAGATGTGTCGACGCTTCGTGCGCTCTACGGCCATCGATGGGCCCATGATGAGTGCGACAATCCGCAGTCCATCGCGGGGGAGGGCACTTTCGAATTCGACAATCGATACGCAACGGCCAGCGGCATCACGGCACCGGCCTGCTTCTTTAACGGCGACACCGCGATCGACCGGGACGTGTGGTTTCGATGGACCGCCTCGTCCGATGGCGTCTATAGACTGAATTCCTGCAACCAGTCAGACGTCAACACCAAGATCGCGGTCTATGCCACGGATGCGTGCCCTTCGCAGTCCGACCAGGTCGCCTGCGACGATGACGGCTGCGACCAGATCAACGCCACGATGACGTTCGCCGCGACCGCCGGACAGCAGTTCATGATCCAGGTCGGCCTGACGCCAATCGATCCGCCGCAAGTGGGGGATCCGGTCCGGATCGGCGGCGTGGGCACGATCACGATCTCCCGGATCGTCTTCAACAACACCTGTGAGCAAGCGCTTTACCTCGGCGGCAACAACCTGACGATTCCCTATAACAACACGCTGGCGACGGAGACCGGTGTGGATAACGCCCTTTGCGACATTTCCAACTTCGCGGGAATCGAGCACGACCTCTGGTATCGCTGGACGGCGCCCATGACCGGCGCGGCAACGCTGTCGACCTGCGGACTGTCCGCCGCGGATACGAAGGTCGCAGTCTACGCGGGCGCGGGCTGTCCCGAGGGTGCCGGCATCGTGGCCTGCAATGACGACGCCTGCGGTCTTCAGTCGTCCGCGGGCTGGGTTGCGCAGGAGGGTGTCAGCTACCTTCTTCGAATCGGCGTCTTCGAGAATGCAATTCCGCTGGCGGGAAGTTTCAACGTGAAAGTCGTGGAATTTCCCGACTTCTGCGGCGACCCGGAGGACATCTCCGGGGACGGCGTGTTTGACTTCGACACGCGGTTTGCGGGAACCTCGAACAACATCAGTGACTCATGCGGTGCCGGCTCGACGATCCAGTTCGAAAGTGACGTCTGGTATCGCTGGAGTACGAATACGACGTCGACCGTCACGGTTGAAACCTGCTCCCTGACGTCGCTCGACACGGTCGTCGGCGTGTACGACGGTTGCCCGGATTATGTTGACGCCGCCGTCGGCATCGATCATGTCGTCGCCTGCGGCGACGATGACTGCGGCACGCAGAGCCGGGTCCAGTTCCGCGCGATTGCCGGACAGGTGTACCTGCTGCGCATCGGGACGAAGGCGGGAGTTCCGGGCGGTGTCGGACAGTTCCGGATTCTCACCGCGCCGTTCACGGCCACCAACGATTCCTGCGGGCAGGCCATTCCGCTGGAGGGTGACTTCATGCGCGTGCACGGCACCTTTGCGGGATCAAGCTGGAGCGGCTTCTCGAATGACTGCAATCCGATTCAGGAAAACAACGACGATGTCTATTACAAGTGGACGTCGCCGGGAATCGGTACGGTGCGAATTCATACCTGCGGGACCAGCGACTACCTGGGCGTCGGCACCGGCCCGGATACGATCATTTCGGTCCACTCGGATTGCGTTGCGTCCAGCAGCAA
>CALLKH010000410.1 GCA_938008425.1 uncultured Planctomycetaceae bacterium
GGCATGGCCATCATGAACAATTCAACGGACACCGTGGGATTGTCCATGTACTACGGCATTCGCGGCAATCACGCCCACAAGGACCGGCTGAACGTCGAACTCTTCGCGCACGGCAAACGAATTTCCCCCGACCTGGGGTATCCGGACTTCACCAACGCGACGACGCCGGGCCGTTACGCCTGGACCGCGAACACCATCAGCCACAACACGGTCGCGGTCGACAATATCCCGCAGAATGGAAATGATCAGGGAAAGGTCCTGCGATTCCACAAGGGCGACGGCGTCCAGGTTGTGGATGTCGATGCCTCGACCAGTTACTTGAACACGTCAAAGTATCGCCGCACGCTGGTCATGGTCGAAGTCGGAAATGACGCTTATGTCGTCGATGTCTTTCGCGTGAAGGGCGGCGGAAACCACGTTCTCAGCCTCCACGGCCACGAGGGTTCGTTCTCGCTGACCGGGACAACGCTCTCGGCGGTGAATTCGACCGGAACGCTGGCCGGACCGACCGTGGGTTACGGCGCGAGTTATTCGGGCGCTCCGGGTGCGCCGAACTACAACACCTTCGCCGGCGGATATTCGTTCCTGTACAACTGGCAGAACGCCACGCCTTCAGGCGTGGTCACCGGGCTCTGGACCCACAACGACGGTTCGCGGCTTCGGGTTCATGTCGCGCCCAATGCCGATCAGGAGGTCGTCGTGGCGGACGCGCGTGTTTCACCGCTTCTGGTCATCCCGGCGACCGTGAAGTACACCCTTCTTCGCAGGATGGCGGATGCCAATGGTACGACATTCGTGACGGTGTGGGAATTGGCCGGCAGTTCGATCGTCACGGGAAATGTTGAGGTGAGCGGCGAGGGAGCGCTCGGTGTGGGCGCCGATCGAACCGTGGTTGTTCGCGTTCCGTGCGGAACTCGTACGGACACGATTGCCATCCGTGAAGCGGCAGGCAGCACCTACGAGATCGAGGCGGGCGTGACGACGGATGCGGCGATTGCTTTCGTCAGCCGGGAAAGCGGCGTACTGAAGAAGTCGTTCGCCGCCGGCGGAACGCACTTGACGGCGTCTCCCGACCTGACAGTTCCCGCGACGCTCGCGGGGGCGATCAGCAGCGTGAACTACGCCGCCAAGACGCTCGTGGCGGATGTCGGCGACGCGACGGTGGATGCCGCATCGCTCGTCGGCCGAACCGTGCGAATACACAATCCGCTGCATAACTCGGTTTACTTGATCGGCGCGGCCTCACGCAGCGGTACAGTGCTGACGCTGACGCTGAAGGACTCCGAGGTCTTCACCGGGCGAATCAAGATGACGCTGGTGGATGCTCCCAACAAGGAAGTTCGCACCACGACGAGCACGCTCTATCCCGATGCAATGAAGGGTATGTACCTGGTGACGCAGAATCACGCTTACGCGGCGCGAATTGAAACAACAATCTCCTACGCGCGGTACATCCTGAATTCCGCGACGGACATGGCGCCATTCACGGCCGGCCTTGCGGCGGGTGAGGACTGCTGGATCGCGGACTTCGGCGTGAGCGACCAGATCGAAATCGAACGCTTCGGCCAGGCGAGCTACTAGTCGGTTACTTCTTGCGGAGCCACGCGCGAATTGCTTCAGTTTCGTTGCGCCAATCGCTTCCGAACCGCACCTTGAGAAACTGCGCGTAGATCGCATCGATCGTCGCGGACAGATGACGCACCTGTTCCACGCGTTCCTCGGCGCGAAGCTGTCCGCCGCCGACGCTCTTTCCCGATTCGGCATCATCGTTGCCGAGGCGGTCCTCGACCTTGGGGAGCACGGCGCCCGAAACACCGAAGGTCTCGGCCTGGAGCACAAAGGTGTATTGCTCGCCCTGACGGTTCACGGTGAGCCCCGCCTTTCGCGGCAGCTTGCCGGCTTGAATGGCGCGGCGAGCCTCGGGGAGCGTCGTAGGCCCGTCGCAGGTAATGACTTCCTTGCCGGTCTCCGCGCGCGGGCATTCAAGGGCGAGCTGCTTCACGAAGATCAGCGCCGCCTCAGATCCATCCTCCAGCTTCATCGTGTCGCCGCGTTCGGCGGTTTGAAACCAGAGCCACAGCATGAACTCGTTGCCGAGAAAGTCACACGAGTGAGGATCGTGCGCAGTCCAGTAGACCTCCGCCTGACCGCCGTCGGTGGGATCAACGAACAGCGTCGGGCTGAGGTTCTCAAGCTTTCGAGAGACTCCCTTCTCCTCCGCCCAGTCCATCGCCCGCTGGCCGGCGGTCATGGCGTCGAGCCGCTTGCTGAAAGTATCGCGAAAGAGCTGGTGCAGCCGCTCGTGGACCGCCGGCGAGGTGGCGCCGAAGTAGATCACGTCGTGACGCGAATCGATCAGAACCGGGAACTGGCGAAATGATCGATAGCGGCCCTGTTTGATCTCCTGTTCCGCGCGCTTCGCGGCGGAGTCCTTGGCCTGTCGTTTGAGCCTCCCCTGGTTCCGGCCGCCGCCGCCGCCTTCCCGGAGCAGCGCCTCGAATTCCTGCTGCATGTACGCTCGCATGAGATCGGGCGGAATCCTGGCGCTGTCGATGCGCATGCCGAGATGCAGGCAGTCGAGCAGGACGTTCTTTTCGATTTCGAAATCGAGATCGAGCAGGTGGCGGCCGCCGATCCAGCCGACTTCGACGTGATCGGCATGGGCGACGCGATCGGCACCGATGCGGTGCTGGCGGAACTTTTCAAGCAGGTTTTCGTCGAGTCGCTTGGGGCCGCCGCCGGCGATTCGAAACCGCGAGAAGCTGACCGAGCCGGACAGAAACGCCATGGAAATCCTCGTAGGACGGGCTGAACGATGTTGTGCTCATTGGTGAAGACGCGGCGCGGGTCTTCGCAGGGGAGGGGATGCTACGGACGCGGCGCGGGAACGTCAACGCGGGATGACGCCGCGAAATCCATCCGTGACGTCGCTTGTGAATTTGCGGCGTCGAGATCGTCATCCGATTGAACGATGCTATACTTCCGAAGAGTTCGCCTGTCAGGGATGATGGGCATCGAATCACCGGAGTCCGCATCATGCCATTGGGCCGATTGATTTTCTGCGCCTGTGTCATCTCTCTTGGCTTCACACCGGCCGGCAGGGCGATCGCGCAGGATCCTTCTGCTGCGTCGAAAGATCCATCCGCGAAAACGCAGGCGACGCTCTCCCCTGCGGCAGTCGCAACAGCCCGGCGCTCGATTCAACGCGGGCTGGCTTATCTGCGAAGCTCCGAAGATCGTGACGGCGGATGGGCGACGAAGGGCTATGGACCGGCGGTGACGGCGCTCGTGGCGCAGGCCTTCGCCCGGGACCCGGGATACGGCCCGAAGCATCCGGTGATCGAGCGGTCGCTGGCTCACATTTGGAAGTACGAACAGTCGGACGGTGGCGTCTACGATCGGCGTCAGAACCTGGCGAACTATCAGTCGTCGGTCGTATTGTCATTTCTTGCGACGCTGGATGACCCGGCGCTGTCAAATCGAGTCAAACGCCTGCAATCGTTCCTGACGCAACTGCAATATGACGGGGAGGAGAACATCCCTGAGTCCGATCCGTGGTACGGCGGCGCGGGATACAATCGAACCAAGCGACCGGACTTGTCGAACACCCAGATGATGCTCGAAGCGCTTCACGCCAGCGGCCTGCCGAAGGACAGCCCGGTGTATCAGCGGGCGCTGACCTTTGTCTCACGCTGCCAGATGAACGAGGCGACGAACGACCAGGAATTCGCCAAGGGCGTGACGGACGGCGGCTTCATCTACAGCCCGAACGACGGCGGCGAGTCGAAGGCGAACCCGATCATCGAGCTGACGAAGACGCAGCGCATCTCGTATGGATCGATGACGTACTCCGGTTTCAAGAGCATGCTCTACGCCAATGTCTCGCGCGACGACCCGCGCATTCAGGCCTGCCTGAAGTGGATTCGCCACAATTACACGCTGGACGTCAACCCGGGATTGCAGGGCCGGCACGCCGAGGAGGGGCTGTACTACTATCTGCACGTGTTTGCGCGAGCCCTTTCGGAATGGGGCGACCCCATCGTTGTCGATGACAAGGGCGTGTCGCACAACTGGCGACTCGATCTGATTCGCAAGCTCGCCTCGCTTCAGCAGAAGGACGGAAGCTGGGTGAACGAGAAAACGCGATGGCTCGAAGGGGAGGAGAGCTACGTGACGGCACTCGCGATTCTCTCGCTTCAGGCGGCGCTGGAGCAGGAGTCGTCAGAAAGTCGGTGAAGAATCTGCGGGTCTGGATTCGCCGCAGAAGAACGACGAAATGGTCCGGCCGCGAAGGAGCCGTTATTATTCGGCGTCGCTG
>CALLKH010000411.1 GCA_938008425.1 uncultured Planctomycetaceae bacterium
GGCGGATTTCGATACATGCTCGATTCCTCGGGCTCCATGTTCGCCCGGTCGGCGGCCGGGGTGGCGGCCTTGCAGTACGCCGGCATCTACGACACGCCCGAGGTGCGCCGCGGCCTTGCCTACCTCGAACGATTCACGCCCGGCGCGACCGAGGAGCAGACGCACTACTTCTACGGCCACTACTACGCCGCGCAGGCGATGTACCAGGCGGGCGGCGAGCACTGGGACAAGTGGTGGCCTGCAATCCGCGATGAACTGGTGACCAAGCAGCAGGCGGAAGGATCGTGGCGCGGGCAGGCGGGAAGCGAGTATGGCACGGCCATGGCACTGATCATCTTGCAGATGCCAAAGCAGAGCCTGCCGATTTTTCAGCGCTAGAATCTCGGCGGCGCGGGGAGACGCGTCGCGGCAGATGCGCGTTGGAAGGGAATTTGAAAGACGGTCGACGGCGATGCCGGCCTGACCGAACGGGGGACACCATGATTCTGTCGACAATGGCGGTGTGCCTGCACCTGTTGCCCGCGCTCCCTTCGCCGGGGGCGGCGGCTGCCGTGGTTGTCACCACGGATGGCGACAGGCATGCCGGCGCGCTTGTGAGATGGCTCTCCGCTGAGTCGATCAGGGTGCGCGTCGGGGACAAACGCGTTCTGGAACTGCCGACGAAGGCGGTCGATCGCGTCCTGTTCTCGAAGAATTCACCGATCGCGGCGGAAGGTGAATGGGAACTTCGAACGACTGACGGCGGCCGGCTGAGCGTGGACATCATCGAAGGCCGCGACGACGCCATTCGAATCCGTCATGCTCTGCTCGGGGCGATGGACGTATCATGGGATCACATTCGTTCTTTCGAACGACGATCCGCAACAGGCGATATCGTCCCGGTTCGCGATGGTCGTCATACGATGGGCGATCGTGTGGTGCTTCGCAACGGGGATGTCATAGCGGGCAGCGTTTCTTCGGCGGAGGGCCAGTCGATTTTGATGCTGTCGAACGACACGGGCGAAGAAGAGTTGATCTCCTGGCGATTCATTGCGAGTCTCAATATGGAGCAGCCTTCGACGACTGCAACAACCGCGCCGACGGACTCATTCTTTGTGAGGTTGGTCGACGGTGCGGAGATCCCGGCCGGGGGATTTGCTTGGGAGTCCGATGAGGTGCGGCTTGCGACGAAGCCGTTCAACGAACTCACCGTCGCCGCTCGGCGGGTAGCCGCCGTCGAATGTGACAGCGCGGATCGCGTTCGATTGTCGAGAATCCCGCCCGAACGGTACGAGTCGATTCCGTTTTTCTCGACGACGCGGCCGCTCATGGTTGATCGCAATGCGGTCGGCGGCGAACTTTCCATCGGCGGTGTGGCCCACGCTCGCGGGTTCGGGCTGCATTCAGCCTGTCGGGCGACGTGGCGGCTGCGCGGCCGTTATCAGCGCCTGACCGGTCTCGTCGGCATTGATGATTCGGCTGGACCGCTGGCGGATGCTGGTTTTCTCATTCGATCGGGCGATGCCATCCTCTACTCGGCCGATCGCCTGCGTCATGCCGAGCCCGCGCGGCCGATCGACATCGACATTGGCGGCGTCGACGAACTGACACTTGAAGTTCGTTTCGGCCGAAACGGCGATGTGCAGGACCGCGTCGATCTGGTCAATGTCATTCTGAAGTAACGGGGGGCAGGCGAATCAGGACTCGCGGGTGGATCACCTGTTGCCCCGGCCTGCACTCAGGGCGTCTCGCGCGGCCTCGCCCCAGGGCCCGCTTTCATCGGCCAGTTGTTTGAGCGCCATCTCGGATAGTTCTTCCTGTGCCGCCTCTCGAAGATAGAGCGCCAGTGCAAAGCGCCCGGCGGCGGAGCGTTTGGCCTTGATGTCGAGCAGGTCCAGCATCCCGCGAAGCACCCGCGTCTGCCACGATGAGAGTTCGATGGTCGAACGCGGCGCGAGTTCGTCAATCAGGATCCGTCGTGCCGCATCGTCGTCACCTTTCTTCAGCGCCGCCACCGCCCAGGCCCATCGCGCGAATCGACGCCCGGGTGATTCCGACGAGATTTCCGGCTCCAGCGCCGCCGCTTCGTCTTCGCGTTCGTCCAGCGCCAGCGCCCAGACGAGGCATGCAAGCGTCTCATCATTCTTCCCAAGCTGGTCGAGCCGGTATCTCCAGAACTCAAGGTTGCGGTTGGCGCGACGCTGGGCGATCAGGATCTCCTGAAGACTGAGATAGGCCTCAAGCGCCTTCGGCTCTTCCCCGGCGACGTAGAGGTAGTCCTGCTCCGCCCCCTCGGCGTCGTCAATCGCCTTCCGCGCCGCGGCCCGGTTCATTCGCAGGAGCAGGTTCGATTCATCCCGGGCGATGAGTTCATTGTAAATCTCAATGGCATCCTCCGTGCGACCGCTCGTCGCCAGAAGAATGGCCAGTCGCAGATTCGCTTCCGCATCGTGCGGATGCTGTTCAAGAATCCGCCGCAGCGTGATCTCCGCCTCCGAGAAATCGCCGCGATTCAGGTGATGTTCGGCGAGGCCGAGCAGGGCGGTCCGGTGATGGGGATTGATCGCCAGCGCCTGTCGATAAGCCGCGATCGAGCCCTCCTCGTTGCCGATGGCCGCCCGCAGGCGGGCCAGCGATGTCCACGCAGGCAGAAATCCCGGGCTTTTCTTGACCAGCGCCTCCAGGCGCCAGGTGGCTT
>CALLKH010000412.1 GCA_938008425.1 uncultured Planctomycetaceae bacterium
GGTCTGTAACCGGCGGACTGAACACCGCTGCGGCAAACCAAAGTTCGGGCGGGGGCGCCGGTCGGCGCCCCCGCCCCGGAAGAGGGAAAACGAAAAAGGCTTTATGAGGCTTAGCGCCGGCGGCGAGCGAGAACTCCGACGACCGCAAATGACAGCAGCGCCAGGCTCGTCGGCTCCGGAACGACATTCCACGAGAGATTGTCAACAAACGAGTCGGCCGGGAAGCCGAAGCCGAGGAAGCGCATCTCATCGAAGACCATTCCGCCGGTCGTCGTGACGTCGTACCAGGACTTGCCCGATCCGGCGAAAGCCGGCGTGATGCCGAACAGCGAGCCGACTTCAACACCGTCATCGAGAAGAATGAGGCCGGCGCCACCACCGAACGGAGAGGCCGGACCGGAGCTGTCCCAGGCCTGGAACGACAGCTCAGTGAGATCCGATCCAAAGTTCACGAACACGCCGAACGGGCCGTAGTAGGAGTTCGTGCCCTGGCCGGTCGAGGCGGAGTTGTCGCCGACGAAGTTGGAGCCTTCACCGGACTGAAAGACCGGAATGTTGTGCGAAGCGCTCCAGGAATTGTTCGGCACGTTGACGCCCGTCGCGCCGCCCGGCTCGTCAAAATTGAGCGTCGTCGAGTACGTCGGCGCCGGCGCCAGCGTCTGCAGAATGACAACGCTGGCCTGGGCGGTCGTCGCCGCGACGATCAGGGCGAGGGCCGCTGCGCCGACGACGCCGGTCAGGCGAATTGACAGTTGATTTCTTCGATTCATGTGTTTCTCCTCCCATGGGAATCTCTGGCGTGTCGTTTGTCGGGACCGCCCCAAACGCTTGAGGTCGGGTGAAGCACGCCGGCGACCTGCAAGGCCGCGTCACCGGGCGGCGGGGCGAAGTGTGGCATTCGGATCTCCCCACCGCTCTGAAAGCCGATGATATCGTCCGCTTTCATTTTTTGCAATTTTCCCCAGGGAAATTTCTGATGTTTTTTCTGGCGGGCTTGTAATACCCGCGCCCTGGACCTAAATTATGTGTATTGAACGGCTTAGGAACCGTGACCCGGCTCAGCCCGAAAGCATGAAATGAAGACCACCCCAAAAAACCGAAAAAAGCCACGCAACGACGCCCCCCATTTCGAGGCGCACGCCAACCTCGCCTTCGCACGCGTGCGCAGCGCCTTCGCTGATCTGCTCACTTCCGTCGACGCCGATCCCACAAAGCCTCAGGACGTCGCGCGGCAGTTTCGCCTCAACAAGAATCTCACCTGGAAGATCTCAAAGATCATCTGCGAAGCCGATCCCGGCAGCGTCGCGCCATACGTTCCCGGCAAGGCCGGCCTCAACATCTTTCTGAACTCGCTGACCAAGGCCGGCGCTCCGAGCGACCGCATCTCCGAAGTGCGCGAGGCACTCGAAGAGTTCGAAAAAATGCAGGAGATTCACGCCGGCAACCGCGAAACGCTTGAAATGATGCTCGGCAACATGGCCACCGGCGCCGAGGCCCAGCAGCAGCTCGAAGCCCAGCGAAAACTCTCCTTCCGCGGCAACAGCGCCATCTGGGGCGTTCGCGCACGGCTTCAGATCTGTGCCAACTTCATTGCACCCGGAAACGATCCCGACTTCGTCGACCTCGGCTGGCTCAGCGGCATGGTCGATTTTCGGCGACTGCGACGCGACGCGACCTGGGCGATGTCATCCACGCGCAAGGTCAACGATCGCGGCGAAACGCTCCCGCTCGGAAACATCGAAAGCATCGACCCGCGATTCAACCACGATGCCACCGCCCCGCTCATGGGAGACTTCTGCTCCGATCCACTGCCCGAACTCAGCCTCGACGTCGGCGCCGACGGCCTCATGCGTTACCGCCTCGTCGAAGGACCCATCGGCAACACCGCCGCCACCACCTGCATCATGGGCGTCCTCGGCCGCGGCTTTGTCCGCCGAAACCGTACACCCGGCGATGCGCTCGGCGAACACGTCACGCGCCTCTACACGCCGGCCGAGTGCCTGATCCACGACCTCTTCGTCCACCGCGAACTCTCACACGCGCTCACGCCGTCGATTCACCTCTACAGCCAGCTCCCGATCGATATGCCGTACCCGACGCTCGATCGCCACGCGGGCGTGCTGCCGCTCTGGGAGCGCATCCAGTTCCTCGGCGCCGGAACCCCCGTGGTGCTCACGCCCGAGTACCCGAAGTACCGCGCGCTGATCCAGTCGGTCTTCGATCGCGCCGGCTGGGATCCCGCCGACTTCCATGGGTTCCGGTTCATCATGCGTTACCCGCCCATCCCGGCCGTCGCGGTGTTCCGGTATCCGCTGCCCGAGCGCGCGTAGGGCGAATCGCATCCGCTCCCATTCGCAACCGCCGCCCCATCAGACAAGCTGCGCGATCCGCGCCTCATCCGGCGTCGGCGCCGAACTGGTCCAGCCGCCGAGCAGCAGCCGGGTTTCGCGCCGCGTGAATCTCGCCTCGCGATAGATCGTTCCGTTCGTCACATAAGCCCAGTATTGATCGCGCGTCGCCTGCGCCACAACGAGCACTGAATTTGTGCGATCGAGCAGGCGATATTCGCGCTTCGTGACCTTTCCGTTCAGGACCCGCAAATAGACGCCGCCCGGAACGAGATACCACCCCAGGAACGAACCACCCCCCGGCGAAATAAAGAAGAACGCCGCCAGAAATGCGCCGAAGAGATAGAGCCCGGTCGTCGCCTGTCCGGCCTGAAGGCTGAAGTACGCCTCCTTCGCGAACAGCAGGATGAGCAGCACGCGCGGCCAGATTCCGCCCTTGAGCGCGACGTTTCGTCGAATGCCCTTCGCGACGCCGACCGCGCCGGCCTCAAGATCCTCGGCATTGCCCCCACTCGATTCCACTGTCGCGGAATACAGGTCGTCGAACGCCGGATCGGTCTCGTTCAGAAGCCGCGGTTCAAACGGATCATCAATCGCCTTCACGGAGTCGCGACCCTTCGGAAAATGCAGCCGAAACGCCGCCCCCGTTTTTCCCTCCTTTGCGAGTGCAACGGCCAGATTCTTGAGCAGCGACTTGTCCGTCATCAGCGGCCTCGCCCGCCGAGCCTCCATCAGAATGCTCTGCATGTCGTGAGGGGTCGCCGCCGCCGCGAGTCGCTTCGCCATTCTCTTCATTCGGAAATACTGAATCAGCGCGGGAACGCCGATGAGCACAAGAATGCCGATCGGAATCGCCAGAAGCACCGTCGTAACCAATGACAGTCCGACGGTCGCATTCCCCGGGGCGCCGCGCGCAACGGCCGCCAGTCCGACGGCCGTGCCCGCCGTGACCATCATCATGATGATGACGATGGTGATCAGCACCCGGTCCCAGAAGAGCCAGAACCGCGGCACTTCTGCATCCGTCACCACACTCCCGGCCGGCGCCACCGGCAACGCCAACGGAACGGCCCCGGCAGAGGCGACACTCGGTTCAACGGTGGGCACAAAACCGTCGGCCATTGCGACGTCTTCGCTCATTCGGCCCTCTCCCTTTCTAATCACGCGCGCCCGAAGAACGCCACGTCAACCGGCCCGCGACTCGCGTCCATCTTAGCAGATCGGAACCGCGCCTTGCCAACGTCAGGCCACGGGTTTCACCGTCGATTCCGCGCCCAGCACCAGCCGCTCGACCTGCCCGACCTCCGGCGTGGGCGCCGGGCTCAGCCATCCCCGCAGAAGCAGATCCGCCTCTTTACGGGTGAATAGCATTTCGCATTTCTCCCGGCCGTTGAAGATGTGCATCCAGCATCCGCGCCCTGAGGTTTCAACCAGCACGGTGACACATTCGATGCGCTTGAAGATCAACTGACTGCTTCGCCACCGCCGACCCACGTACACGCCGCCGGGAACGATGTGCCAGGGTGCCCGCGGACTCGGCACAAAGACCGAGAGCATCACCACTCCTATGAATACGTATGACATGGACGAGAGCCGGCCGCCGGAACTCAGCTCGCCGACCAGGCAGATGATGACTCCGATCATCATCACGCAAAAGAGCCATGAACCGCCATTACTCTTGAGGAGCCGCCGAAGGCGCTTCGCGAGCGGCTGATCTCCCGACAGATGGCGGGGATCACGGTCATCATCCGCGCCGGTCGCTGCATGATAAAGCTCCTCAAATGCCGGGTCCGAGTCATCGAGCACGCGGGCCTCGAAGGAGTCCTCTATCGGCGTCACGTCCGGGACCGGGTCGGAGCGGGAGAGTCGCAGGACGATGTTCCGTCGGCCGGAATCGGCAAGGTTTCTCGCCAGGTGTCGAAAGATCGAAAAATCAGTGAACGCCGGGCGCCTCCGTACTGCGTCTTCCAGAACACTCTCTGCCGTATTTGGGGCGAAGCACTCAGCAAAGACGCCGGCCAGCATTTCGGCACGAGCATGCTGACTCCGCAGCGGAGCGATGAATATGGTCCCACCGATAAAGAGCCCGAGGCAGAAAGCCATGGGATAGAGGTCGGATCCCAGCGGCAGCAGGAATCGAACGACCATGAAGAACACCGCGAGCGCGAGCACTCCCAGCCCCGCGATCTCGAGCGCCCCGCGAAGAAACCAGTTTCGCGGTACCGACTGTGAGTAAACCTCGGCCGGCGCCTCACAGCCCGTCTGTGCTTCAGGGTGACAACCCGATTCTTCGGCCATCAACAGATACTCCGGCACCCTCCCGAGTCTCAAACTTTGAATCCTCGGGACTTGTCCATGATACCACAACCCCGATTGGAACCGCCCCTGAAACCCGCTATCGTTCCCACTCATGAACCCGAACGCCGACCACGCCCCCCAACCCGCCTCGCCCCCGCGGTCCTACAAATACTACGACCTCGTCATGGCCATCTTCGTGACCGTGCTGCTCTGCTCGAACCTGATCGGCCCGGGCAAGACGTGCATCTTCCTCGGCATCACCTTCGGCGCGGGCAACCTCTTCTTCCCCATCAGCTACATCTTCGGCGACGTGCTCACCGAGGTGTACGGCTACGCCCGCACGCGAAAGGTCATCTGGGCCGGCTTCGGCGCGATGATCTTCGCCACCATCATGGGCCTGTTCGTCATTCACTTCCCGGCCGATCCGAAGGAGCCGTACAACGCCGTCATCCAGCCGGCGCTGGAGACGGTCTTCGGCAACACGTGGCGGATCGTGGTCGGCTCGATCGTCGCCTTCTGGGCGGGGGATTTCGCCAACTCCTTCGTCATGGCGAAGATGAAAATCCTGACGAAAGGGCGGCACCTCTGGACCCGCACCATCGGCTCGACCATGGTCGGCCAGCTCGTCGACAGCGCGATCTTCTACCCCGTCGCGTTCGCCGGCACCTGGTCGGCCGACACGATGCTGAAGGTCATCCTGTTCAACTGGGTGTTCAAGGCGTCGGTGGAGGTCGTCTTCACGCCGGCCACCTACGCGGTCGTGAACTTCCTCAAGCGGGCGGAAAACGAGGACTACTACGACACGCACACCGATTTCACGCCGTTCTCGCTGAAGGTGTGAGGATCGGGTGATGCGCCGTCGGTGGCATACCAATGTTAAGCGTGTTCAACGACCCAAGGTCCCAACATCGCAGCGCCGCAGCGCGGGCCGCCGGGTGACGTTACGGACCGGCCCACAAGAACAGGGAATCGGTGACGCCGCCTCTTCATTTTGGCGGCGAAGCACCTCAGCCGCGGCAGCGGCGAAAGAATGTAGCCCATGTCGCAAGACATGGGTTGCCGGCGCCCGAGTGCCAAAGCCCCGGCAGGGGCGAAAGAAAATGTTGCCTGCGTGGTCCCTCTTTCGCCCCTCCGGGGCTGATTCTTCTCGCGCCCGTAAACCCCCGGCTCGCGCCGGGGGCTACATT
>CALLKH010000413.1 GCA_938008425.1 uncultured Planctomycetaceae bacterium
TTCGTTTTTTTTTTTGACGCCGGCTGATCGGGCCGGTGCGGGGGTTCGCGGGGCCCCCCCTTCCCCCGAGGGCGAAACCGCGCGGGGGGGCGATGCGACGCCCGATCCATTGTTGACGGCGTCCAGCAGCGTTTCGATTGACGAGAAGTTCGACGCGTCGGCCAGGCGAATCACCGCCGCTTCGACCAGCGCCCGGCCGCTGCCGCTCGATTTGACGGAGCGCCGCAGCTCTTCGAGGACCGTGATCATGTAGACATACGCGCCGCCGTCGAAGCGTTTGGATTGTTCGACAAGTTTCGGTCGAAGCGCGGCGGGCGCATCCACGAGGTCGGTGTCCTCTCCGCACACGCGCAGCACCATCAGGTCGCGGAGCTGGGCGATGAGCAGATTGCACCAGCTGTCGAGCGTCGCCCCGCCTCCGAGATTTCGATCGACCACCGCCAGCGCGCCGGCCGCGTCGCCCTCGGCGAACTTGTCGATCAACTCCGCATTGAGTTCGTCGTGGGCCGCGGGGAAGAGTTCGTCAACGATTTCGCCGGTGACCTTCTTGCCGGCCATGGAGAGAACCTGATCGAGCAGGCTCAGCGCGTCTCGCATCGAGCCATTTGCCAGACGTGCAACGCGGCGTGCGGCGGCCTCGTCGATGGAGACCTTTTCGCTCTTGCAGATCATGCGGATCTGCTCCGCGATTTCCTCGGGCTGGATCGACTTGAAATCGAACCGCTGCACGCGGCTGAGAATGGTCGCCGGGACCTTGTGGGTCTCGGTCGTCGCGAAGATGAATTTGACATGGCTCGGCGGCTCTTCGAGCGTCTTGAGAAGCGCGTTGAAGGCGCCGGTGCTGAGCATGTGGACTTCGTCGATGATATAGACTTTGAACCGCGACCGGGCCGGGCGATAAACCGCGTTGCTTCGCAACTCGCGGATGTTATCGACGCCGGTGTTGCTGGCGGCGTCGATCTCGACCACGTCCACGTCGTCGCCCCTGGCGATGTTCACGCACGAATCGCATTCGCCGCAGGGACTGGCGGTCGGGCCCTTGGCCTTATGGCAGTTCAGCGCCTTGGCGAGGATGCGGGCCATGGAGGTCTTACCGACGCCGCGCGTGCCGCAGAAGAGATAACCGTGGTGAATGCGATCCTGCTCGATGGCGTTCCTGAGCGTGGCGACGACGGCCTTCTGACCGACGACCTCATCGAAGGACTGGCTCCGGAACTTGCGTGCGAGAACGGTGTAGGACATGAAGTCACCGGGAGGTCAGAGGGTTCAGCCGGGCGAAATTGAGAACGGACCGAGCTCGATGCGGCGATCCGCGTCACCGGGAGCCCCGTTCCGTTTCCCACGTTCGGTCTGCCGCTCAAGTCCGGCTCGGCGATCCACGGCACACGGGCTGGCAAAGCTGGGCTGCTTGGTTTCCCATCTGACCCGTTGTCCTGGCCAGGACGTTGCATGGGGCCGAACCGGACTTGAGCGGCAGACGCGTTTCAAGCCGCGAATCCGCGATTATATGGAGGCGGGGACCGATCGCCAACTTGCCCGAAGCCACTGGAAAATCGAGGGATAATGAGACATCGCCCGCCGGAGCGCACCCGCCCGGTCGTCAACCGCCCCCGGCGATCTTCGCGATGAGGTTCGTTGTGCTGAGGCCTTCGACCATCGGGGCGAGGACCACCCGGCCGCCGCGCGACTCGACGACATCCTGTCCCGCGATCGACTTGCCCTCCCAATCGCGGCCCTTCACCAGCACATCGGGCTGCACCGCCTCGATCAGCTTCTGCGGCGTGTCGTCATCAAAGAGGACGACGTAATCCACATCGGCCAGCGCCGCGAGCACTGTGGCGCGTTCGGACTGGGGAACGATCGGCCGGTTGCCGCTCTTGCCCTGCCGCTTGATGCTGGCGTCGGAGTTCAGGCCGACAACGACGATGTCGCCGCTCTCCTTGCAAAGTTGAAACGTCGCGACGTGTCCGGCGTGCAGGAGATCGAAGCAGCCATTGGTGAAGACGATCTTCTGCCCGAGCGAGCGGCGCCGGGCGAGATCGGGGACGAGTTGATCGATCGTACGAACCTTGCCGAGGTCCTTGTGGTGTTCGAGAAAGATCTCGCCGAGCACTTCCTCGCGCGTGATCGGCACACAGCCGAACTTTTCAACTTCGAGGCCGCCGGCGATGTTGGCGAGCATGGCGGCCTCGCGAAGCGATCCGCCGGCCGCGAGCGCGACGGCCATCGCTGCCAGCACTTCGTCACCCGCGCCGGTGACGTCGTAGACATCCCGCTTTTTCGTCGGGACGTGTTCGCACATGTCGTCCGGGCCGATGATGATGATGCCGTCGGCGTCGAGCGTGACGCAGGCGTACTCCGTGCGGCAGGCTTTCAGAATATCGCGTGCCGCGGTTTCGACGGCGTCCATCGTGCGGAGCCGCAGGCCGGTGAGTCGCTCGGTCTCGGTGCGGTTGGGCGTGATGGCGTAGGCGCCGGCGTACCGGGAGTAGTCGCGAATGTTCGCGGGGTCGACGAGGACGGGAATGCCGCGGGCCTTGGCGAGCTTCGCGACTTCCTTGCAGAGCATGGGCGAGACGACGCCCTTGTCGTAATCCTCGATGCAGACGACGGAGCAGTTCGCGATCAGGCGCTCGACCTGTTCGAGCAGTCGCCGCGTGGTGGTCTCGCTGACGGGTTCCGTGGATTCTTCATCGACGCGGATGAGCTGCTGTCGGTGGCGATGCTGGGCAAGACCGATGAGCCGCGTCTTTCGCGTCGTCGGTCGACCGGGAACGCGAACCAGGCCGCTCGGGTCGGCGCCGGCGGTTTTCAGCATGGTGGAGAGCCGATCGGCGTCGGCGTGTTCGCCGATCATGCCGACGCAGTGAGCGATGGCGCCAAGGGCGGCCACGTCGGCAGCGACGGAGCCCGCTCCGCCGAGCGAATCTTCCTCGCGAACCACGCGCAGGACGGGAACCGGCGCCTCGGGGCTGACGCGTTCGGCGTCGCCGTAGAGGTAGTGATCGATCATGTAGTCGCCGATGACGAGAACGTGTCGATCCTGGGGCTTTTCGATGAGTTCACAGAGCCGTTGCCACATCGCCATTTACTCTTTGCTCGGGTCGTCGGGGCGTCAAGCGGAGCCGGGATCATCCGGGTGCGCGAAAATGCGGGAAATCGCCCGCAGGCGGTCAGAATTCAGCGCCGGGAATGGTATCGATGACCCGGGGTGGGAGCAACGTCAACCGCGTCGACGCCGGGTCTTGTCCGGCGCGGAAACCGTGATCTGACATAAGCTTCGTACTGATCGAAGGGTGTAGTGCCAGTCGACTCATCATCAAGGGGTCTCGTTCAAGCTCAAGCCGTCACAATAGGGTTATTTGCCCCACTCTTACCCAGTAAACCCGCAATTTCAGCATTGCCGCGCAAGATTCGTCCCATAAAAACTAAAGCACGCAACTTTCGCCTGCCGAACATTTCATTATCGGAATTTCACAACGGGGCCTTCGCCCCGTCGGAGATATGAGCAGACCCATCGGCAGCGGCCGCTGAGCCGCCTCAGGGGACATACGCCAATGAGAATCGTCGCCATCGCGAATCAAAAGGGAGGCTGCGGCAAGACCACCGTCGCCATCAATCTCGCCGCCTGCCTCGCCCGGGAGGGGCAGCGCACCTTGATCGTCGATCTGGACCCGCAGGGCCATTGTGCGCTGGGCCTGGCGGTGCCGGAAGAATCCATCGAAATGAGCGTCGCATCGATCCTCGCGGCCGATCCGACCGAGCAGCCGCCCGACCTCAGCCGCGTGATCTGGCAGATTTCGACCAACTTCGACCTGATTCCGTCGAAGGTGGACCTGGCCGCACTCGAACGTTCGCTCGCCCATGTCGATGGCCGCGAGCGCCGGTTGCGACACATTCTGTCAGCGGTGCGGCACAAGTTTGATTTCGTCATCATCGACACGCCGCCGACGATCGGCTTTCTCACCGAGAGCGCGCTGTACGCGGCGGATGAGGTCATCGTGCCGGTGGACACCGGCTACTTCTCGCTGCACGGACTCTCGAAGCAGCTTGAGACGATCCGTCAGCTTCGCGCGGCGTGGGATCGGAACATGACGCTTCGGATTCTCGCCAATCACTACGACGTGCGAACCAAGCTGGCACGCGAGATCCTGGCCGAGCTTCGCAAACGGCACGGCGACGCGATGTTCTCGACGTTCATCAACTTCAACACCAAGCTCAAGGAGTCGAGCAGCCTCGGGCAGCCCATCACCGAGTACGATCCGTCCAGCAGCGGCTGCCGCGACTTTGTCCGCTTCGCCCGCGAGCTCATCTCGCTCAAGCCGGCGGTCACGCCCTCCGAATCCGTCAGCACATCGTCCGTCATGCCGGCTTCGACGCTTCAGGTGGCGGAGCCCGGCCGGCCTGCCGCCGTTGTGGCACGTACGCCGGAGCAGCAGAGTTTGCTCGCCCGCGCCGATGCCCTGGCGGCGGATGCCAGCAAACTCCTCGCCACCTCGCAGACCTTGATCGGCCCCAACCGGCCGGTGCAGAACACCCCGGTCGCCAAGCCGGTCGCTTCGACTTCGGCGCCGGCGACCAGTTTCGTCGGTCAGCCGCAGCCGGTGCGAACGGCATCGCAGTCGCACGCCGAAACGACGCGAAAGCTCGATCGCATCTACGGGCCGCAGGCGGTTGAAGACGGCGTGCTGTTCGTCATGCGGGCGGACGGTGCGAATCGGGTGCAGATCGCCGGGGATTTCAACGACTGGAATCCGGAGCGCACGCCGATGATGCGAATCGATTCGGGAACGTTCCAGGTGAAACTGCCGCTGGGCCCGGGGCGGTACAACTACCGCTACGTCATCGACGGCCAGTGGCGCAACGACCCGGCGAACCATCGAACCGAGCGCAATCCGTTCGGTGATTTGAACAACATCGTCGAAGTGACGGGGATGCCGGTCGGGGTGTGAGCGACCGAGCGAGTCCGCATCAAATCGAAGCGTGAATCACTGAGAGCACCGGAACGATGAATGCGTTCCGGTGTTTTTTCATTCATCGGGCGCGAATCGGGGAAGAATGAATTAGTTGGGGAACGGCCGAGTTCGGCGAACGGCGGAGGCGAACGGATCGTTGGATAAGATCGTGCATCGAATCAATTCGATCATCCTGATTGTCTCATTCCTCGTGTTCTGCTGGCTCGGAATGCAGGTGGTGCACGAGGCGGGGCATGTGATGGGAGCGATCGCGAGCGGCGGTCGGGTGGCCGGCGTGAAGCTGGGGCCCCTGGAGTTTTCGAGAACCGATCTCATCAGCAACCCGCATCCATTGTTGGTCGCGTGGGCCGGGCCGGTCATCGGGGCGGTCGTGCCTTCCGTATTGATTCCGTTTTCGAGGCGGGCTCGACACTATTTCAGATTCTTTGCGGGATTCTGTCTCGTTGCGAATGGCGCCTACATCGGCGTCGGCGCGATTGAGGGCGCCGGCGACGCGGGCGACTTGCTGAAGCACGGGGCGGCGTTGTGGCACTTGATTGCATTTGGGTTGCTCAGTTTCAGTGCGGGCCTTTTCCTCTGGCACGGGCTGGGGCCGGCATTCGGCATCGGGGTGAGGGGTCGGCTGATTTCGAAGTCGGAAGCTCTCGGCGCGTTCGTCATGGCCGCGGGGCTTGTCGTTGCCGAGATTATTTGGGGGATGACCCCTTGGGCGGTTGAATGACGATTGGATCGTCGAAATAGTGCCACGTTAATGGCAGTACCCGAAAAGATCGCCCCCTGAGAAGCCAATCTTTCGCCCCGCTGGGGCTGGTGTTTCTCTCGCTCCCATACCCCCGGCTCGCGCCGGGGGCTACATTCTTTCGCCGCTAACGCGGCTGGGATCTGGCACCGCGCCGGAATCTTGATTCCGCGCCGGCGACTTGCTTCATCGGCGGAATCTTGCTTGCGCGCCGGCGACTTGCTTCATCGGCGGAATCGTGCTTGCGCGCCGGCGTCTTGCTACAGCGTCGGAGTCTTGCCTGCGCGACGGAGACCGGCAACTGCGGCTGAAATCTGCGGCAGCGGCCGGGATTTGCCGATTCGGCCGGGATTCCAAGCCCTATCTTGAGATCAGTCGCAATTGCTGGTTGACCAGGTCGGCCGACGAGGGGTCCGGATCGTCGAGGTTCAGGAGGCCGTCGTTGTCGCGGTCGATGCCGATGCGGGTCTCCGTGCCGAGCGGGACGGCCGTCCAGGTGAGCGTGTGGCCTGCATTCGCAAGTTCGAGCAGCGCGTCAAAATCGATCATCTCATCGGCGCGGTCCGACTGGAAGCGGCCGGCGCCGGCGATGTAGGCGTAACCGCGCTGCGTGCCGTCGACCCGGCCGTGGGCGACGAGACCGATTCTGCGTTCGTCGGCGAGGCGGCGGAGCAGCGTCAAGGTCTGCAGGTCCTCCATCGCATCGGCCGCAGCCGCGAACGATTTCTGGGCGACCGCGGCGATCGAGTTCGCATTACCCGAGTTCGCATTGCCGGCGTCGCCCAACCTTGTACCCGCGCCGGGGCGATGTTTCGCCGCGTTCGAGCCGGGCGACGGCAGCGTCACCTGCATGCCGACGGCCGCGTGGGTGTCCTCGCTGAATGAAAGCACAAAGGCCTCCAGGTCGAGCCGGTCCTGATCGGTCGGCACGGTGAAGACGCGGTGCGTGAGAAAATTCTCGACATGATCGAACGCGCCGTCGTGGGTGAGCCCGAAGCCGCGCGTGTTGTCGCGGGAAAGCAGGTCAAAACCCGACTTCTCATAGACGGCGCCCAGCGGCGAGATCACGGCCTGCTGCGGCGATCCGAGAATGCGGCCGCCGACAAGAAACGCGTTGCCGCCGGTGTCGAGATCGTGGCAGTCTACGCACTTGAGCAGGTCACGATCAGAGGGAATCGTGGTGAAGAGCTCATGGCCGCGCACCGCGTCGGCGAGCCGGTCCCGGATGATCATCGCATCTCGAAGCCCGCCATCCGCGAGGCGATTGGGGTTGGGCGGGTGGACGATCGTGGCGAGGAACGCTTCGAACTGGGCCATTTCGTCAGGCTCCGGTTCTCCATCGGCGCCGAGCAGCGAGACAAACGCGCCGCTGAATGCCGCGAGATCCTCGCGATCGCCGCGCCAGTGAAGCGGGCGGCCCTTGATGATGCCCACCAGGGTTTGCGTGGTCATCGGCCCCTTCATGGGATGCCAGTCGCGGCAGGAAAAGTCCAAGACGCCGAGACTGCACGGCTGGTTCAGGTCCTTGGCGCCGCCGGCGGGATCGCCGAGATCCCATGCGACGGGGTCCATCCGGGCGTCGACGTGGCATGAGGCGCACGAGAGGTGCCCGAACGCGGACGACTTGGTCGCGTTGTACAGATGCGGCCGGCCGTCCTTGATGGCCGCCGGAGACGGATCGAAGATCGGCAGTGTCCGTGCGACGGCATTATCATCCGTGTCGATCACGGTGACACCGGCGCTGAACTTACTGATGACGTACAGCCGGTCCCGGGATTCGTCGAGAACGAGGCCGGTCGGACCGGCGGGGACCGTGATGTCCGCCAGGCGCTCGCCGAACTGGTTCATGACGATGACGTTGTCCGTGCCCATGCCGGTGACATAGGCGCGGTCGCCCGCGGCGTTCCAGACGATGCCGCGCGGATCGCTGACGGCGCGCGGCCGTTCGCCGGCGGGAATCGACCGAAGCGAATAGTCGAGATGCGGATTCAGGTCGTGGACAACTGCGCCATCAGGCGCGAGCGGATCAAAGACCGCCATCACCATGCGTGCGAAGTCGCCGCGGAGATTGGGCTCGAAGCGAACATCGTTGAGCGCCTCGCTGCCGATGACCGTCACGTCTCCGGAAGGATGCACGGCGAGGCCCATGTCGAGCGTCATGAGGCCGACGGCGTAAGTGACCTGCAGCGAATCGGCGTCGATGATTGCCACGTCATGATCGCAGACGTCCCAGGAAATCTTCGAGGACCAGTCCGCGCCGTTGATGTCGATCCAGAGGCCGTCGACCTTTCGAACGATCTGGCCGACCCGCGGCGGATTTTCAGCGCCGGGACTGATTTGCGGAAAGAAATCCATACCGACATTCGGCGGCGGGTTCTGGCCGGCATATGGGCCGTCTTCACTGGAGACGCCCTGATGCGGAACGAGTGTCGTGGCGTTGCCGGATTCAAAGATGGCGGCGTACACGCGCGAGCCGTCGGATGAGACGGCCATCGCCCGCGGGTCTTCGCCTTCGATATCGATCGACGCCGGCGCGGCGGCGAGATCATCCGGGTTGTAGACGCGCACGCGATTCTCCTGCGAGATCGACACGAACGCGCGCTGAGGATTTCCGGCGAAGACGACGTCGCACGGTTCGTCGCCGACGGACAACGTGGCGACGACCTGACGGGATTCAAGATTGACGACCGAGACGCTGTCGGAGATGTGATTAACGACCCAGGCCTCGGTGTTCGACCGGGCGCGAACGGAAACGGGATCGAGGCCGACGGGAATCGACCCGAGCGGGAAGAGGCCGGCGTCGGAGACGGAAAAAAGTTCGAGCCGGTTGTCGGGCGTGCTCACCGTGAGGAGGATGGAGCCGTCGGGCGTGAGATCGATGGGATGCACGTGGGGTGATTCCCAGTTCACGAAATCCGGCAATGGGGCGAAGTCGCAGGCGAGCGGTAAGGTCGCCGCGACGATGAGTGAAAGACTGAGCCGAGTTTTTCGAACGTCCATGTTCCTTCTCGTCTGCAAATGTGTCGTGCGGCTCGACACCGGCAATCGGTCGAAAGGGCCGCGCCGCTGATCCCTCCATCAATATAACGGCTTGCGGCATGAGAGTTGACCACTTCGCAGCGATTGTTTCATGGCACTGCCATTGGGAAGCGCCAATCAAGTACTCGCACAGCGACCGCAGGCCGCGGCTTGGCGTGCCGGACCGCCCTGCGTGACCGTGATATCGGGTTGGTGTACGATTCCTTCGGGTTGGCGCGCGTCGTAACCGTGCCGCGTTAGAAGAACGTTTCTGCAACGGATCACACCAAATTCCCGGAAAGGCCCCCGCGTGACGCTCGCCCGAGATGGACTGAAGGAAATGTTGCTCAGCACCGTCATTCTCGGCGGCCTGGCGGCGGGCTGCGCCTATCTGGCGATGCACGGCTCATGGATCTGGTGGATTCCGTCGGCGATTCTGTTCGGACTGTGGGTCTTCACGATCGCCTTCTTTCGCGATCCGCACCGACGAATTCCAATCGACGAGGGCGTGATGGTTTCGCCGGCGGACGGGAAGATCACCGAGGTGACGCGCCTGCCGTCGTACGACGGCATCGACGGGCCGGCGCTGAAGATCAGCATCTTTCTGTCGGTGTTCGACGTTCACATCAACCGGATGCCATGCGCCGGTCGCGTCGTGAAGACGCATTATCAGCCCGGCGAGTTTCTCGACGCGCGGCACCCGGAATGCGGAATCCGCAATGAGAGCAACACAATCACCCTGGAGCCGGGTGACGGCTTCGGGGGGCCGGTGATCGTTCGGCAGGTGGCGGGGCTCATCGCCCGGCGGATTATCTGCAACGTGAAGGCCGGCGACGCCGTCGATCGAGGGCAGCGGCTGGGGCTGATTAAATTCGGGTCTCGAACGGATTTGATCGTTCCGGACCAGGGGGGGCTGGAGCCGCAGGTCCGGGTGAACGATATGGTCCGTGGCGGCTCGTCGATTCTTCTGCGACGGTCCTGAGAGTTGATATGACGGATGGCGTGCACGAGGCCGCCCGACGCCGTTGGAAAGAGAATATGAAGTTGTCCAAACAGCGTACAGACCTTCCGGCGCGGCGCATACGGCGCCGGGAGCGCGTGCTCAAGACCATCGGCGTGCTGCCCTCGCTGGCGACGCTCGGCAACCTGAGTTGCGGCCTCGGGGCGATTTACCTTTGTCTTCTCCATTCGCAGGCGTTCGCGATGAAGGTCGCGGCGCAGCCGCCGTTCCAGTTGAAGAACGGTACGCCGACCTCGTTCGCGGCGGCAGCCGCATTCCTGCTCATTCTCGCGATGTGTTTCGACGGCATCGACGGCCGCCTGGCGCGGCTGGCGCGAAAGACGTCGGAGTTCGGGGCGCAGCTGGATTCGCTGGCGGACGTGGTGAGTTTCGGCGTGGCGCCGGCCTTCATGGTGCTGTGCATCGCGCAGCCGGCGACGTTTGTCGACATTTCGACGCTCTCGTTTTTTGATCGCGCGTACTGGCGGGCCGAATGGGTCATGGCGGCGGTGTATGTCTGCTGCGCGGCACTTCGGCTGGCGCGATTCAATGTCGAAAACGAAGAGGATGAATCCGCGCACATGCGGTTTCGCGGATTGCCGACACCCGGCGCGGCCGGCGCGATCATCGGCCTCGTGATCTTCCACCAGGGATTGCTGCCCGAAATGGCTCCGGCGCTCACGACCTGGCTGGGACGCCTGATGCCCGCGTATGCACTCGTCCTCGGCCTGCTCATGGTCAGCCCCTTCAAGTATCCGCACGTCGTGAACGCGGTGCTGCGAAGCCGGCGGCCGTTCTGGCAGGTGGTGATGCTGTCGATGCTGGTGCTCATCGGCTTCGTGGTTGAGTTTCACGTGACGCTGTGGATCGTGACCTCGGCGTACGCCTTCAGCGGGCCGATCAACGAGCTGATCATCCGGGCACGTGGAAAGAGCGCGACCGTCGCCGAGTCCGACGAGCAGTTGCCGCCGATCTTCGTTGAGCCGGTCGAGACGTTCGAGGATGACGAGGATGATGACGACGCGGCGGCGGATTCCTCGGAGGATCGCAAGGTCAGTTAGCATTGCCGGGGGGTTCGGCCTAAAGCGCTTCGGCGATGATCTGCTGCTGTTCCTTTGACAGGCCGAGTTTCTTCGCTTCGAAGAGATACTCCCAACCTTCGTCGGATTTGTCGAGATTGGCCGCGGTCAGCGCCAGGCCTGCATAGACTCGGGCGAGTTCTTCATTCAGAAACAAATGTTTCAATGCGACCGCACGGAGGTAGACTTCCTCCGCCTCGGCGAACCGCCGCTGCTTGAGCAGCACCGCGCCGAGATTGCTGAGGGCGAAGGCGAAGTCCGGCTGGATTTCAACCGCGCGACGAAGATGCCGGGCCGCATCTTCGAGCAGCTTCGAACGCCGGGCACCGGGCTCCTCGGACTTTACCGCCAGCGCCTGGCCCAGTTGGCAATGCGAGTGGGCGCACCCTGGATTGACCTCGATGCTTCTCTTCCAGAGCGAAACGGAGTCCCCCCAATACGCGATCGTGGACTGCGTCACCAGCGTTAACGCGACAAGCGCCGCCAGCGCCGCAACGCCGGCAGTCTTCATCAGCGCGCTTCGCGACCTGGATCGATTCTGATGCCACAACATCATCGCGACACCCGACAACACAAACAACGGAATCGTCGCAATGTATGCATAGCGATCGGCCGCGATCTGTCTGGATATCTGCACCAGTCCGACGCTCGGCGCGAGGATCACCAGGTACGCCAGCCACGCGACGGCGAGGCCCGGCGCGCGGCGAATCAAGGCCAGTGACAGTATGGTGATCGCGAGCACCAGTGCCGCCGCCGCGATGAACGGCCATCTCATCAATGAAAGTTCATCCGGGAGCGCGTAGTAGGGCGACAGGTCGAACGGCGCCACCGTCTTTACGAGATAGAACGCAGAGCCATAGACGGACTGGGCGAGTCTCTCGGCGATCGAACCGTCGGCGAACGGCATGCGGGATTCGTTGAAGTCCTTGGCATGCATCGCGAACTTCGCAACGAAGAATGCAATGACGAAGTGAGGGACTTTCTCCGCGAAGAGAATGGCCGTTCGCCGGGCGGCGCCGGGCGTGCCGCGCCGGATGCGATCGAGCGGAGAGAAATCGAGCAGAAGCAGGATCAGCGGCAGGGTGACGGCCGGCGCCTTGAACAGTACGGCGGCGACGAAGAAGGCGAATGTTCCGATCCAGGCGCCCGGTTTAACCACGCGATCGGCGATCGCTGATCGGCGATGAGGCGCGTATTCGCGCGTGTGTATGATCAGCGCCCACAGCCAGCATGTCGCGCACGGCAGATACGGCTGGCATGAAATCCATGCGACGGCCTCAACACGCAGCGGATGGAGGGCAAACAGAAGTGCAATTGTCGCGGCGATGATGGGGCTCGCCGGCCTTGAGCCACCGGGCGCGCCACCCGCCGGACTGGTCCTCCCACGGCAGAGGTTCTCGACGTTGATGATGAGGAAGAAGAGAAGTGCCGCATTGATGCCGTGAATGACTATGCTGAACTCGTGATAGTCGCGCGGGTTGAGCTTTCCAACAAGATACTCCGCGCCGAAGAGCAGCCAGGCCAGCGGCTGCCAGACGCCGAGGTGATAGGTTGTCCACGCCCAGGACCATTGGTCGGCACTCAGTCCGCGATAGGCCTCGTTCGCCAGAAAGTTGCGGTCGTCGTCCCAGTTCAGGAACTCTCCGCCAAGCGTGGGGAGAAAGACCAGGACCGTCATCATGCCGACAAGGAGGCCGAACGCCGTCACCAGGTTGAAGGTCTCGCGAACGAAATTGCTGCGTTTCGAATTATCGGAAGATGACTCTCGCACGTTCGACTCGATTGCCTCCGACCCCGTCCATCGGCCCAGTCTATCGCCGCGGCTGACTAGAACCCAGTATCGGCCGTTGACGTAGAAACCCTTTGCGATCGAAGCAGGATTGCCGCCTCGATGACCTTGCTGAACACCATGCCTCAGACGGTGGCGCGGGGCGTAGGATTGTCGCATCGTGAAATCGGAGTTGAATCGACAGAAATGTTGGCATCAGGGAACGTGCCGTCACAACCGGACCGGGTCGATTTCATCCGCGAGCGACGGTGAGAAGCCACAAAGGCCGCCTTGGAAAGAACTTATCGAATGGAAACGAAAAAATACGCGTTCACGCCGGCATGGCACCGGCGTTGCAATATCCCCCGGCGTCGCCGCGATCCCGTCAACCGCGAGCTGACCCAAACCCGCACCACCGCCCCACCGGGGCACTCGAAGGGGGATACACCGCATGGACGAGCAGACCTTCCAGAAGAAGCTGGCCGAGTTGACCAAGGAGATCGGCAACTTGCCTGAAGAAGACCGGGCCAAGCTGGAGACGCTGGCGGAGCAGACCAAGGAGCGCCACGCCAAGCTCAAGAAGACCGTCAACAGTCTGCAGGAGTCGCTCGACTATCTGCGGCTTTCGATCAAGTACCTGCTCTTCGATCTCGAAGCGACCCGCCGCGAGAACGGCTATCTTCGCAAGATGCTCGAAGACCAGTCAGAGAACTGATCGGCACACAAGCACCACACTCCTTTTCCTTATCCCGACCTACTCTACTCCCAAACCCATGCAAAGGCCGTCCAGGATGGACGGCCTTTCGCGTTTTACATTACTACCCGGGGACGGGTCACGGCTTCGATTCCTGGGCATACAGGAAGTCGAGGTCGAGGGTTTCGCCCTCCTTGATTGTCACGGTCTTCGTTCGCGTGCCGTACAGTTCGTGCCAGATTTCGATTTCGTATTCACCCGGTGGGAGCCGTTCGATCTTGAACTTGCCGTCTGCGTCGCTGACCGCGAAGAACGGATGCGGCAGCGCGTTGCAGAATGCGAGCATCCAGCCATGGACATCGCATTTGATCTTCGCGCCGATTTCCGCGCGCTTGTACACCTTTTCGTTGACCTGGTGCTGCGCGGTCTGGGCAAAATTAAACCGTTCGTTCTTCTTGGCCATGGAATGAACGTTGTGCGCCGTTGGATCGCCGTTCACAATCTTCAGGGTCTGGCCGACCCGGACGCCGAAGATGTGCGGGTCGTACCGGCAGTCCTTCTGCGTGAGGACGACGGGCTCCTCCGGGACGGTGTACTTCCCGTTGATGCCGCTCTTGACATAGACGAACACATGCGGCACACCGCCGTCCTCCGAGATCATCTTCCCTTCCTCGAACGCCGGGGTCTTCACGGAAGCGCAGTGGTTATCACCCGTCATCGGGATCGGCCTCAGGCTCGGTCGTTTGCCTTCGAAGCTGACGCGCCCCTGAATCACCGCCGTTCCGTAATGATCGTCCGGAACAGCCGGCGCCGCAGGCGCTTCGGTCGATCCCCCGCCGCCCGAGCCGGATCCGGACGACGGCTTCGCGGGCGGCGAACTTGAGCAGCCGGCCTCCATCAGACAGATGCAAAGTAGCAACGAAAGTCCGGTCGAAATGCTCGTTCTCATGTCAGCGTCTCCCTGGTGACGATGCCGTATACCTGACATCCACGACGATTGGATCCGCCTCGCCGACGGATGATCGCGCCGGAACCCTACGCGGCCCCGAATGATGCATCTTCCCGGAGCTTCTGCAGGAATGACTTGACGCGATCCCCGCGCGACCGGCTCAGCGGCCTGCCACCGTACTGGGCTTCGTAGAACCAATCAATGATAGTCGTCACTTCGCCCAGATCATGATTCGCCCGGGCAAGCCGCTCGGCGAACTCCCGCGGCGTCGCATGGGCCGGTTTGACGTGGCCCTTGTTCGCAAGAAGTAGGATCAGGCGGTCATAGAACCGCGCTTCGGCCGGACGGACGCGGGCCTTTGAAATCAACCGCCGGGCGGGCCACGACTCGCGCACCATGAGCGACAGAATCCAGAGCACTCTCAGGCCCGCAATGATCAGCACGACAAACAGCAGCAGCAGGAACCAGTACAGCACGCGCTGCCAGACGACGAGAAAATCCGGTCCCCAGACGAGCAGCTTGAAGACTTCCAATATCGACTTGGGTCGGCCGCCGATTTCAGTCAGGCGATTGAGCCATCGCTCGAAGGCGTCGACAAGCTCCTCCCGGTTGCGGGAGTCGAATGAGACGATGGTGGTGGACCATTTGAACTGAAGAAAGTCAACGAATCGCGTGATTCGCGCCCAGAG
>CALLKH010000414.1 GCA_938008425.1 uncultured Planctomycetaceae bacterium
CACGTATACCAAGTTTCTCGGCCGGCGTCGCAATAATTCGGTGCTGTTGGCGCTGAATACGACGGTTGTAGTCACCTACTCGCTGACGCTTGATCTTTACACCATTGACTCGTGGGACGGGACAGCGACGCCAAAGGGCCCTGACTATTTCAAGGTTGCGGTCGGCGGGGCCGAGGCGTTTTCGCATACGTTTATTCATGATCCAAGCTGGATTAACAACGGGTACACCTACCGCTATTCGGCCGATCTGTACGGCCACTATGGATTCAACGGGAGCCACAATGACGGCATCTTTCGTGCCGTGGAGGTGGTGTTTACCGCGACCTCAACCGTGACGCAGCTCTCGTTCAGCGGTTCTCTCACCGACGAGAGCGGCGGCGGCTTCAACGACGAGTCCTGGGGCATCGACAACGTCAGCGTCAGGGCGGCGCGATTCATCGACGTCTCATCGGCAACGAGTTTCGCGGTGCAGACGACATCGGACTATGGCAACTACGGGGCCTCGGTACATTGGGCTGACGTCGACGCCGATGGCGATCTCGACGCGATCATGACGGGCAACACGGCGAAGATTCTCACCAACAACAACGCCGGCGCCAGCTTCACGAGCGCGACGTTCGGTGGCGGGAATAACTACCGGCAGGGCGCGTTTGCAGATATCGACAACGACGGCGATCTCGACTTCTGGATCGCCTGCGCGAACTCGGGCTACGACACCGAAAGGCTCTACACCAACAACGGCTCCGGCGTGTTTTCGAGCGCGGGCAATGTCGGATTTTCCTCGCCCAGCAATAACGAGGGCGTCGCGGCAATCGACGTCAACCGCGACGGCTGGATCGACATCGTGCACTGCTCTGAGAACGGCAACCACATCGGCCACAATCAGGGCGGCACGTCCATCTCGTTGGTCGGAACGAACGGTTCATCGTACGGGCTGCACACCTCCGGTAACTACGGCAACGGCGATTACGTCAGCACCGGCGATATCAATAATGACGGCTTCGTCGACATTTTCTATCATTACAGCAACGGCAAGCTCTTCGTGTCGAACGGCGACGGCACCTACACGCGCAACAATTACGGAATCACCATCGTCAGCACGGGGTCGAAGAAGATCGGGTCCGCATGGGCCGACTATGACAACGACGGCGATCTCGATCTCTATGCGCCACGCTACGACATCGGCTACTCGGGATACCTCTGGCGAAACGATGTGAACTGGTCGGCGCTGTCCGGAACGTTCACGGACGTCAACGTCGCGTCCGGCGTGAATCTGAACCCCGGCGTCGGCATGTCGAGCGCCGAAGGCATGCGAACGTCGGCATGGGGCGATATGGACAACGATGGTGATCTGGATCTGGTCATTGCGGGCCCCAACGGCAAGCTGCTGACCTACGAGAACCAGGGCGGCGGAGCGTTCAAGAGAGTCGGCGCAGGCGTGGATGTGTCGGGGAACATCATCGATGTGGGCTTCGTTGATTACGACAACGACGGCGATCTCGATCTCTACGTCACCCGCGAAAGTGCGACGGCCCGCCTCTATCAGAATCAGACCAACAACACGAGCTACTTGAAAGTCCGACTGGTCGGACGCGGGGCGGGGGCGACGAACCTGGCCGGTGTCGGTGTGCGGGTCGAATTGTGGAACGGCGCAGGCACCCAGCTCCTCGCTCGTCGTGACATTGGGTCGGCACGCGGATACGCGGGGTCGAAACCGAATTGGACCCACTTCGGCGGGGTCAATCCGGCCACGGCATATACGCTCAAGGTGTATTTCGACAGCGTCCCGGTGACCTCACCGTACACGGCCAGTGTCACACCATCGGCCGCGAGCACCACCATCGGGGCGCGGACGATCTCTCAAATGATCACGATCACGGAGCCGTCGCCCAAGAAAAAGATACTGCTCTGGTACGAGGTCAAACGTCAGTGACATCCCGGCGGACTCGCCTTCACAGGACCCACACCGGCGCGCCATCGTCTGCCCACTTGCGAGATTCCAAGTCCTTGGGCCGGTTCCGCGCTGAAAGACGGTCTCTGAACGTCAGAATTGATGCGGAGTGGATCATTTCACGCCGTTCAGCCCCTTCCAGTCCTCGCGTAATCTATTTTCTCATAATAGTTTAGCACTGAATCAAGCCAGGGCATGCATCCAGCCGATCCACCTCTTGAAAGCGTACCTGAAAGGTACTATATTTCACTGCCCGGCGTCCTGAACGACGTCGGTGGGAAGCGTAAAAAAAATGCTCTCGTTGACCAAGAAAACGGATTACGCCCTCATCGCGCTGACGCATCTGGCGCGAAACGGCGGGGCGGTGAGCACCGCGCGGGAGATCGCGTCCAAGTTTCACGTGCCCACGGCGCTCTTGATGAACGTGCTGAAGACGCTTTGCCACAGTGATCTGATTCGATCGGTTCGCGGGGCGCGCGGCGGGTATTCGCTAGCCAAGCCGTCGGAATCGATTTCGCTGGCCGACATCATTACCGTGGTGGAAGGCCCGATGCGACTGGCGCAGTGCTCGTCGCACGATCCGTCGGATCCGTCCGAATGCGAATTGACGGAGGTGTGTCCGGTCAAGTTGCCGGTGCAGCGGATTCACGCCCGGCTCGAGCAGTTCTTCCGCCAGATTTCCCTGGCGGACATCGTTCGCGACGCAGCCGATCCGCGGCCATGCGTTTCGCTTCAAGTGCAGGGCGATGCGCCGCGGGCGGCTGGAACCGGATGTTGCGGCGGCGGTGTGGCGACGCATGGCACTGGTCATGGCTGCTGCTGAGTCGGCCGGCGAATCGTCGTCGCTCGGCGAGGCAGGAATGAGCATCCGATCGCGGCGGGCGGCGCCCGTGACGTCCGGTGCTGAACAGATGATTGGTTTAGAGGGTCCCGATCGCGTTCGGGACGAAGTTGAAATAAAAGGAGTATCGAACCCATGTCAGTGATTTTGAGCGAACGAGCGGCGGCCGAGGTCAAGTCGATCATCAAGGAACAGAATCTCGAGGCCGACAAGACGTTTCTTCGAGTCGGCGTGAAGGGCGGCGGTTGCAGCGGGTTTTCGTACACACTCGACCTCACCGAGGCACGCTAAGAAAACGACGAGGAATGGGATGTTCATGGCGTGAAGGTGATTTGCGATCCGAAAAGCCAGATCTATCTCGACGGCGTCGGCATCGACTTCAAGGACGAAGTGATGGGTCGCGGCTTCGTGTTCAACAATCCGAACGCGTCGCACACCTGCGGATGCGGCAGCAGCTTCAGCGCCTGAAAACCGCTCGTGGGGTGAAGATTGCCGTCGTCGAAAGCGACGGCGCCGGGCGGCGTGATGGCCGGCCGGGTGAGGTAAGGAAAACGAATGAGCAGCGCATCGACAGACACTCTGAATAAATGGGCGTCGCAGGAATACAAGTACGGCTTCGTCACCGACATCGGCGCGGATGCCGCGCCGATGGGCCTGAATGAAGACATCGTCCGGTTCATCTCCGCGAAGAAGGAAGAGCCGGAATGGCTCTTGGAGTGGCGGCTCAAGGCCTATCGCCACTGGCTGACGATGTCGGAGCCGACCTGGGCGAACCTGACGTACCCAACGATCGACTACCAGAAGATCATCTACTACTCCGCGCCGAAGCAGGAAAAGGACCGGCCGAAGAGCCTGGCCGATGTCGATCCACGTCTGCTGGAGACGTATGAGAAGCTCGGCATTCCGCTGAACGAGCGTGCGGCGCTGGCGGGCGTGGCGGTGGATGTGGTATTCGACAGCGTGTCGGTCGGCACCACGTTCAAGGAGAAGCTGGGGGAGCTGGGAATCATCTTCTGCTCATTCAGCGAGGCGGTTCACAACCATCCCGAGCTCGTGAAAAAGTATCTCGGCTCGGTGGTGCCGATCACGGACAACTTCTTCGCGACGCTGAATTCGGCCGTCTTCAGCGACGGCTCGTTCGTCTTCGTGCCCAAGGGCGTGAAGTGCCCGATGGACTTGTCGACGTACTTCCGGATCAACGCCGAAAACACGGGACAGTTTGAGCGGACGCTCATCGTGGCCGAAGAGGGATCGAGCGTCAGCTATCTCGAAGGCTGCACGGCGCCGATCCGCGATGAGAATCAGCTTCACGCGGCGGTGGTCGAATTGATCGCGCTGGACGACGCGTCGATCAAGTACTCCACGATTCAGAACTGGTACCCCGGCGACGAGAACGGCAAGGGCGGCATTTACAACTTCGTGACCAAGCGCGGCAAATGCCTCGGCAAGCGGTCGCACATTTCGTGGACACAGGTCGAGACCGGTTCCGCGATTACGTGGAAGTATCCGAGTTGCATCCTTCAGGGCGACGACTCGGTCGGCGAGTTCTACTCCGTCGCGCTCGCCAGTCGCCGGCAGCAGGCCGACACCGGCACGAAGATGATCCACATCGGCAAGAACACGAAGAGCTACATTATCTCGAAGGGCATCTCGGCGCAACACGGCCAGAACACTTACCGCGGCGGCGTGAAGATCAACAAGGGCGCGGAAAACGCCCGCAACTTCACGCAGTGCGATTCGATGCTCATCGGCAGCGAATGCGGGGCGCACACCTTCCCGTACATCGAGGTGAAGAACAGCACCGCCCACATGGAACACGAGGCGACCACGTCGAAGATCGGCGAGGACCAGCTCTTCTACTGCAACCAGCGCGGCATCCCGACGGAAGAGGCGGTGGGCCTCATCGTCAATGGCTTCTGCAAGGAAGTGTTCAAGGAGCTGCCGATGGAGTTCGCAGTCGAAGCGACGAAGCTGCTGGAGGTTTCGCTCGAAGGCAGCGTGGGATAGGAGAGATTTGGCGATTTGGTGATCTGGCGATTTGGCGATTGAGAGGACGCCTATGACACCGGATGAGCTTCAAAAGCGGACGAAGGCGTTTTCGTTGCGAGTAATTAAGCTGGTCGCAGCACTGCCGGCAGACATGGTCGCAAGAGAAATCGGTCGCCAGTTGGTTCGCTCCGGGATGTCGGTTTCCGCCAATTATCGTGCTGCGAGGCGGGCACGAAGCAAGAGGGAGTTTGTCGCCAAGATTGGCATCGTAGCGGAAGAGTCTGACGAGACCGCACATTGGATCGATTTGTTGAAGGACAGCGGCTTGGTGTCGGGTCACCGGCTCGAGCCACTACATCGCGAGGCTGATGAATTAATGAGGATATTCTCGGGCACGCAGCGGACTGCCCGATCGAGAATGAACTCAATTGGAAATAGAAAGAAAAGCACTCGACCTGAGCGGGTGGGCGTGGCGAATTCAATCGCCAAATCGCCAGATCGCCAGATCGCCAAATACAACGTTACAGCGGAGTAATGATGTTAGAGATTAAGAATCTGCACGCACGAATAGACGACCACGAAATCCTCAAAGGCATCAATCTCACGATCGGCGCCGGCGAGGTCCATTCCATCATGGGCCCGAACGGTTCCGGCAAGAGCACGCTCGCGTCGGTGCTGGCCGGCAACGAGGCCTTTGAGGTGACCGAGGGCGAGGTGCTCTACAACGGCCAGGACCTTCTCGCCATGGCGCCCGAAGAGCGGGCGTGGGCGGGCATCTTCCTTGCGTTTCAGTACCCGGTCGAGATTCCCGGCGTCAGCACGACTTACTTCCTCAAGGCCGCGATCAACGCGATGCGGAAGAGCAAGGGGCAGCCGGAGATCGACGCGAACGAATTTCTGAACATGGCCCGCGAGAAGATGAAGCTGGTCGATCTCGATGACCGCCTGATGACGCGGGCGATCAATGAAGGCTTCTCGGGCGGCGAGAAGAAGCGAAACGAAGTGTTCCAGATGGCGATGCTGGAGCCTGCGCTCGCGATTCTGGACGAAACCGATTCCGGGCTCGACATCGATGCGCTCAAGATCGTCGCCAAGGGCGTGAATTCGCTCCGCGGCAAGGATCGATCGTTCCTCGTCGTCACCCACTATCAGCGGCTGCTCAACTACATCGTACCGGACTACGTGCACGTGCTGGTGGGCGGCCGGATCGTGCGATCCGGCGGCAAGGAACTGGCCCACGAACTCGAGGCGAACGGCTACGCCGGCATCGCCGGAGCGGTTGAACAGCCGGTGGGGTGAAGTCGAAATAGATACCGCGCATCGATCGCGCAGTGAACACTGGAACATCTCTCGAGCGGGCTTGGCCGTTTGGCGATGAGCGCGACGAGATTGAGGAACGACAGGGTAATGATTCAAACCATGACCGGAAAAGACGCCTGGCTCGCCGAGTTCGAGCAGTTTGAAGCCCAGTCGGGCAAGTCGCCCGAATGGCTGCGCCCGGTGCGCAAGGCGGCCATCGCGAGTTTCACCGAGTTCGGCTTTCCGACGCTTCGACACGAAGAGTGGCGGTTCACGAACATCGCACCAATCGTCAATACGGCGTTCGAGCGGCCGAATGCGGAAGGCGCGAGGATCGATCGCAACGACTTAAACCGCTACCGCTTCTCCGAATCGGACTCGAACCTGTTCGTCGTCGTGAACGGTCGATTCGACGCGGCGCTGTCCGGCAAGGGAAAGCGTTCCGACGGCGTGACGGTGTGCAGCCTGGCCGACGCGATGGAGTCGCATCGATCGGTCGTGGAGGCGAATCTGGCGCGCCATGCAAGCGTGCGCGACAACGCCTTCGCCGCGCTGAACACCGCATTCGTCGAGGACGGCGTCTTCGTTCACATTCCGAAAAACACGGTGTCGACGGAGCCGATTCATCTGCTCTTCGTGACGACGCCGGCGGCCGGCGCGATCGTAACGCATCCGCGCCTGCTGGTGGTCGCGGAGGAGAACTGCCAGGCGACGATCGTCGAAACGTACGCGGGGCTGTCGGAAACGAAGTATCTCACGAACAGCGTGGCGGAGTTCGTCCTCGGCGAGAACGCGATCGTGGACCATTACAAGGTCGAGCGGGAGAGCGACGCGGCCTATCACATGGCGACGCGGCAGCTCCAGCTCTCGCGATCGAGCAACATGTCGTCGCACACGGTTTCGCTGGGCGGCGGACTCGTTCGCAACGATGTCAACGCGTATTTCGGCGGCGAGGGCGGCAACTGCATGATGAACGGCCTCTACGTGCAGCGCGGCTCGCAGCACGTGGACAACCATCTGCGGGTCGATCACGCCAAGCCGCACTGTAACAGCTGGGAGTTTTACAAGGGCATTCTCGACGATGAATCGCGGGCGGTCTTCACCGGCCGGATCATCGTGCGCGAAGGAGCGCAGAAGACGGATGCCAAGCAGTCGAACGCGAACCTGCTTCTCTCGAACAACGCGCTGGTCGACACCAAGCCGCAGCTCGAGATTCTGGCCGACGACGTGAAGTGCACGCACGGCGCGACGGTCGGCCAGCTCAACGACGAGGCGATCTTCTATCTGCGGACGCGCGGCGTGAGCAAGGATGCGGCGAGAAGCCTGCTCATCTACGCCTTCGCGGGCGAGAGCATCGGGCAGGTGCGCGTGGCGCCCCTCCGTGATCGATTGCAGGAACTGCTGGCTACGCGGCTCGCCCACGGCGAATCGCTGACCTTTGGACGGCCTTATGAGTACAGCGACGACTTCAACGAAATCGTCCGAAACGCGGACCGACGACGCCACACCTCTTGACGTCGCGCAGATTCGTTCGGATTTCCCCGTTCTCGCACAAATGGTGCAGGGCAAGCGGCTGGTCTATCTCGACAGCGCGGCGACGGCGCAGAAGCCCCGCAGCGTGATCGACGCGGTCTCCCGTTTTTACGAGCACGACAATTCCAACATCCATCGCGGCGCGCACACGCTGGCGGTTCGCGCAACCGAAGCCTACGAGGCCTCGCGAAAGACCGTGCAGCGGTTCATGAACGCGGCACAGCAGGAAGAGATCATCTTCGTGCGCGGCACGACCGAGGCGATCAATCTCATCGCGCAGTCGTACGGCCGCATGGAACTGGGCCCGGGCGACGAAGTCCTTCTGACGGCGATGGAACACCATTCGAACATCGTGCCGTGGCAGCTCGTGTGCGAGCAGACCGGGGCGAAAGTCGTCGTCGCGCCGATCAACGATCGGGGCGAACTGATCTTCGAAGAATTCGAAAAGCTGCTGGGGCCGAAGACCAAGATCGTGGCCGTCGCGCACGTGTCGAACGCGCTCGGGACCGTGAATCCGATCGCGAAGATCGTCGAGGCGGCGCACGGCGTCGGGGCGGTGGTCGTGGTCGATGGGGCGCAGGGGATTCTGCACACGAAGGTCGATGTGCAGGCGCTGGACTGCGATTTCTACGCCTTCTCCGGCCACAAGATCTACGGGCCGACCGGCATCGGGATCCTCTACGGCAGGCACGATCTCCTGAAGCGCATGCCGCCGTACCAGGGCGGCGGGTCGATGATCCGCTCGGTGACATTCGAAAAGACAACGTTCGAGGAGCCGCCGCTGCGGTTCGAGGCGGGCACGCCGGATATCGCGGGCGTCGTCGGCCTGATGGAGGCGATTCGCTACGTTGAATCGCTCGGCATTGAGAAAATCGCGGCGCACGAACATGCGCTACTGGAGCTGGCCGCGTCGCAACTGTCGACCGTGGACGGGCTTCGCATCATCGGAACCGCGGCCGAGAAGGCGAGCGTGATTTCGTTCGTCGTCGAGGGGCTGCACGCCGACGACATCGGCAAGATGCTCGATCGTGAGGGCGTCGCCGTTCGCGTCGGTCACCACTGCGCCGAGCCGCTGATGAAGCGGTTCAATGTCAGCGCGACGGCCCGCGCGTCGATCGCGGTCTACAACACCGCCGAGGATGTTCACGCGCTGGCGGCGGCGGTGCGAAAGGCCGTCAACGTCATGCGCGGGGCCTGCGCGGTGCAGAAGGTCGAGGTGCGGCCGTCGTCGGAGTCGATCGACCAAACGATCGCCCGCGTGCTGCGCGAATTCGAGAGCTGTGCAGACTGGGAGGCGAAGTACCAGCGGCTGATCGACGTCGGCCGTTCGCATCCGCACATACCCGACGACTACAAACAGGAGCGGTTCAAGGTGAAAGGCTGTCAATCGACGGTCTGGCTGCATGCCCGGCTTGAAGGTGACAAGGTTCTGTACTCGGCCGAGAGCGACGCGCTGATCGTGAACGGGCTCGTCGCGCTTCTCCTGCGCGTGTATTCGAATCGCACGCCGGATGAGGTTTTGAAAACGGAACCGACCTTCCTGAAGGAGATGGGCCTCGCGGAGAATCTGTCGCAGGTGCGATCGAACGGGCTGGCGGCGATGGTGCGGGATATTCGCAGCTACGCGGCGGCGCTCAAGCAGCTGCTCGCGCTGCGACGGCCGGCGTGATAACGACTTGAACGAAGGTGGGCCGGACTCCTCAGAACTGGTTTTGTGATTTGAGTCGGCATTGAGGTGACATGAGCGATACGACCGACAACATTCGAGAACGCATCGAGGCGGTGCTGCGATCCATTCGCGATCCGGAAATTCCTGTGAACATCGTCGAACTGGGATTGATCTACAATCTGGATATCGACGAGGCCGGCGCGGTGGCGATCCGCATGACGCTGACGACACCGAATTGCCCGGTGGCGGGGGATCTGCTGCGCGAAGTGGAGACGAAGGTCGCAGCGGTCGAGGGAGTTTCATCGGCCAAGGTCGACCTGGTGTGGGAGCCGACGTGGGAAAAGTCGATGATGTCGGACGCCGCGAAGCTTCAGCTCGACATGTTCGGCGGTGACATCCCCTCGAAGAAGGACAAGTTCATCAAGATGGGCCGGCTGAAGTAAGTAATTGGCCATCGTGCTGAACAGCGTGTATCCAGCAGAATCTACCAAATAGAATTCGCGAATCAGAGCCGCCCCGTCCCCGGGGCGGTGTCACGTGGAGCGCGGCGCCCGACACGAATCAATGGGTAAATATCACGGTGCGAAGCCGTCGTCGGGCTGAGACAGCCCGGCTCTGAATTTGGCTCTCGCGTACTGCGCGAATCAGAGCCGCCCCGTCCCCGGGGCGGTGTCACGTGGAGCGCGGCGCCCGACACGAATCACTGTCCAATCATCGTGGTGCGAAGCCGTCGTCGGGCTGAGACAGCCCGGCTCTGATTGCGATTGTCGTGTGCCGCGCGCTCAGGAGTTTACGACGCGTAGGCGCTCGCGCTGATCTTGTCGCCGTTATGAGCCCGCGACTCGTCCGAGGCGAGCCAGAGAAAGGCCTTCGTCCAGTTCGTGTTCGGGCCGGCCGGCTTGACTTCGGATGTCATCATGCCGACATCGATCACGTTGGCCCGCACGCCGGTGTCCTTCACCTCCATCGCCAGCAGCTTGGTGAGGCCCTCAATCGCATGATTGGCGACGAGGTAGGCGCCCCATTCCGCCTTCGGTGTCGTGCTGAGCGACGTGGTCACGTTGATGATCGAGCCGCCGCCCTGGCGGATGAGCCACGGCATCGCCTCGCGGCAGATCAGGTAAACGCCGGTCACGTTGGTCGAGAGCACGTCGCGCCACGGCTCGGCCGGATAGTCGATGAGCGGCACGCGCGGGCCGAGAATCGCCGCGGCGTTCACGATGACATCGATGCGCCCGAAGCGATGCACGACGCGGTGAATCATGCGAACGACGTTTTCCTCGTAGCGCAGATCTGCCGGGACGATCATCGGCGATTCGCCGCGATCCGCCATGCGCTGCTCCAGCGCCGGCAGATTGATCATCCGCCGGACGCAGATCGCCATCTTCGCGCCGGCGTCGAGAAAGGCGTCGAGCAGAATGCGCCCCATCGGCCCCGTTGCGCCGGTCAGCAGGACGACCTTGTCGCGAATGGATTGTGCATGCTCGTCGGCGGCCAAGCATTTCCCTCTTGTCGTTACCCGATGGACTTCCAGCCCGATGATACCTGATTCGCGCGGCCGACCGCAACCGGGGGAGATTCGGAGCACCCCGTGCATTGTTGCGGGCGGCCGGCCGGTCTATACTCGGCCGCATCCCGCTCGGAGGCCCCGGCATGTCATACGTCAACATGATTGAGACGGATCTTGCGGCGCTGGTCGTCGTGGATGTTCAGGAGAAGATGCTGGCCGCGATCGGCAGCAGCGCGCCGGACCGGATCATCGACCGGCTGGAGCGTCTCATCGGCACGGCGATTCTGCTGGAGATGCCGGTCATCTGGACTGAGCAGTATCCGCAGGGGCTGGGCCCGACGGATTCCCGCATTCGCAAGGTGCTTCCCAAGGATTCGAGTCCGATCATCAAGACGACATGCAGCAGCTGGCGCGACGATCCGTTTCGGCGGGCGCTTCGCGAGACGGGGCGCGAGCATGTCATCGTCGCGGGCCTGGAGACGCATGTCTGCATTCAGCAGACGGTGCTCGATCTGATGCGGGTGGATTACCTGCCGTTTGTTCCGGCGGACGCGGTCGGCTCTCGACACGCGATGGACCACGAGATGGCGATCACGCGCATGCGCCGAACCGGGGCGGAGATCACGACCACCGAGTCGATCATTTTCGAACTGGTGGAGCGGTGCGATCATCCGAAATTCAAGGATATTCTGAAACTGGTGAAGTGAGGTTTGCCGTCCGCGGCGGTCGATTCGTTTAGAAGCCGCAAACAGCGCGGGCGGTCGACGTGACGCTCAAGTTGATCGCCGAGTGAGCGAAAAGTGAACAGCCGAGTCAACGGTGGGGCCGGCGGCGAGGTGCGCGGCCGAGGCATCGGCCATGCGACCGGTGAAGTCACTGGCGCATTGACCGCCTGAATATCCGGCTGTGTCGATGGATGTACGGCCAACTGTGTATCAGACTTTAATGACGATCAGCCGTTTCGGGCGCCGGGCCATTCATGACGCGATACACGACGGATAATGACCCCTCGGGCTGGAACGACGACGATGCGTCATTCGACGATGAAGCTTCGTTCGAGGATGACGCCGGCGGGACCGACGACTTCGACGACGAATCCGATGAGTCGTTGCCGATCATGTATTGCCCCGAATGCGGGCGGGGCGTCACCGAGGATACACAGAAGTGCCCGCACTGCGGAGACTGGATCATGCCCGTCGATCGGCCGCGAAACAGGTGGAACTTCAAGCGCGTGATGTTCGTGATCGCCGTGCTCCTGATGCTGTTCGCGATGCTGCGGTTCACGTTCTGACTTTTGTTCGTGATGCGGCGGTTTACGTTCTGAATGCCGTTCGCGATGCTGCAATTTACGAACAGATACTGGGGCTTCTCGAAGTGGGCTCGTCAATGGGTCGACCGCTCCTCGTTTAGCCGCCGCCCGCCAGGGCGACGGCGGCCGCGCGGAGCCGGTACGAGGACCAGAGGGCATTTGACCGCGTAAGCTCCGCCGGGGAGAAGCGACCGGCGCTACGTTTACAACTTATGGGCCGAAATCCTATGAAAAAGACTCCTACGGCGTGCACTTGGCAGCGACTTGGATTCGAGAAGGAACTACTCAGTGCAGTGTCTAGAAATCAGGGCGTCGTTCTACATCTCTGGCGGAAAGGCCCGCCCAAATCAGCGAATAATGTTGAGTCATTTGTGTTTGCTGCAATGTTTGGAGGAATTAACTGTTTCGCCTTAGGGTGGATCGGGCATCCAAGTCGAAAACGGCCGCTAAGCGACTGGCGTGAGGCCGGGCGCCGAGCGGTCGCCGCCGCGGTGCATTATTTTCAGGGCGCATGGCGCAACAAATTCGAATGGTGCGGGGAGAAGTACAACAAGGTGACGAGTCGTCAGGCGCTGCCTTGGATCGACACGTATCGCGAAGGGCTGGCATTGGCTCTGGCGTACGGGGATTGGAAGTCGGCCGACCAGATCATCGCCTGGCCGGGTCCCGATGTTCGGTTTGATGACGGTTCATTCGACCGTACCCGGGAGGACAACGCCTATTACATCTGGCTCGCATCGCGGCTGCGTGGAGAGACCGAGTCGAGTGCTAAGGGCCAGCGCAAACTCGCTTCACGCACCCAGAAACGAAGCGCCGGCGAAGGGAAGGTGGTGAAGCACGCGCTTCGGAAAGCCGATGCGGGTGCTCCCAGTCTCGAGATGCTGGCGATGGCGTTCGCCCAGCGCGAGTTGATCTCGCGCGGTTCGCGTCGGCGGCCGAAGATGCTGCTTGAGGCGGCTGATGGGCTTCTGGCAGGGGACAAGAAGGGACTCGCTGTTGCGTTGACGAAATACATCAAGCATTACCGGCAGCGCGAGTTCGACTTGAAGATTGTGGAAAACGCCATCTGTATTGACGCGACAATCCTCTGGCACTGGGCGCGGCGGGTAGGCCTGGGCGAGATTGAGCTGCCGGAGGAGCTGATGGTTTTCATTCCGCGGCCATAAGGGGACATGGTTATCGGCCGGATGGAATCTCGTGTAACTGCCGCGGCACCGGCGAGGTACAGCGGAATCAGCTCTCGCGATGGAGCGGCTCCTCGCGTTCACCATCGCGACGCGAACGGCCGTCGCGATGGCACCCGATTCGCGAGGTTTGACAACCGCAGCGCAACTTTTGTGTTTCAAATGTCATGAGAACTGGTATCACAGGTTGGAAACCTGTGATACCCCACACCGATTGAAAATCGGTGCCACAGTCAGCAAGAATCAGTTCACACGCCGAACCACGCCGATCACCACGCCTTGGATCTCGACGTTGTCCACGAAGATCGGCTCGTACTTCTCGTTGGCCGGCTGGAGGCGGATTCGCCCCTTCTCGCGGAAGAACCGCTTGAGCGTGACCTCGTCGTCCTCGGGCAGACGGGCGACGACCATCTCGCCGTTGTAGACGTTCTTGCGATCCTCGACGACGACGAAGTCGCCGTCCTCGATGTGGTCGTCGATCATGCTGTCGCCGCGCACCTGAAGGGCATAGACGCCGTGCGGAGAGGTGAAGATCTGTTCGAGGTCGAGCACTTCCCGGTCCTGCACGGCCTCGATGGGGTTGCCGGCGGCGATGCGGCCGAGGAGGCGCACGCAACTGGGCCGCTCATCCGGCAGCTCGAGATGACTCGACAGGTGCAAAGAGCGAGCCTTGTGCTTTTCCCGGCTGATGAGGCCTCTTTCTTCGAGGATGGTGAGGTGTTCGAAGACCGTCACCTTTGAGATGCCGAATTGATCCGCGATCTCGTCGTAGGTTGGGGAATAGCCATTCTTGTGCGTGTAGTCCCGGATGAAGGTCAGGATTTCGGCTTGGCGCGGGGTCGCGGGGCGCGTGGCGCGGGACTGACGGGCGCGGGGCTTCGGAGCGGCCGACTTCCTGGCCGGCGATGACGACCGGGCGGCGGACTTGCGGCGTGGGGCAGCCATGAGATTCCTCCATGAAATTGTTCGGCCACGGACGCCCGTGCAAACCTCGCGGCCCCAGCAGCAGGACGGGACCAAGGTTCGCACGGGCATCGCGGGCCATTTGATCGACGATTTCGCCGTCGGACGCGGCAGGCTCCGACAACGAACATTGCACGCCTTCCCGAGGCAGTTCGACGGGAACGAACTCGGGGACGTAATCCCGGATCGCATCGCGGGTGGTTTCTCCGAGAGACTTCAGAACCGCCACGGTCATTCTGAAGTGAACCCGAAACCAGCGTCGAACCCGCGAGGGCCGGATCGGCCGGGACGCCTGCGATACGCCGATGCGGGACTCTGCTGCGTCGAAACTCGTCGTCGCGCTCGGGTTGAGCGGCGCGGCCGACGGCGTCGTGTTTCGACAGGTCCACGCTCGGGCATAATCGCCGCCCGGGCCGGTGATACAGAGAGGAAGCTCACTGAGCGAATTTGCAAACACCGAAGAGGCTGCCATGAGACCGGCTCCTTTCCGAAGAGAAAAGGCGAATCTTCGGAAGAAGCGGGGCATCCGCGCTGAGCGGAGCAAGGCGGCGTCTCGGGGCTGCGCCGAGCGGCTTCCTTGTACTTCTTACCGAAGTCTATCCTAACATCGGCCAAACGTCAACCGAATTCTGAGCGGAGTTCTGATTATTTTAGG
>CALLKH010000415.1 GCA_938008425.1 uncultured Planctomycetaceae bacterium
GTCGAATGCGATGCAAGCATCGATCCGCTGGATACAGGCGTCGCCACGGCCAATGACAATTGCGACGCTGCGCCGGTGATCACCTGGCTGGACGCGCCCGATCTAAACGGTTGCGGCGGATACACCGGCACCATCGCCCGGACCTGGACCGCAACCGACGCCTGCGGCAATTTCTCAACATGCCTTCAGACAATTACGGTTGTGGACACCACGCCGCCATTGATCACCTGCCCGCCCACCGCGACCATCCAGTGCGTCGACAGTACCGCCCCCGGCAACACCGGCACCGCGACCGCCGTAGACAACTGTGACGCCACGCCGGCCATCGCTTTCCTGGATTGCCCCCGGAACACCGTGCTGGATTCGCCCATTGGATGGCAATTCAACAAGACCAACACCGCAAGCGGTTCAGCCGTCGCCGGCCCGCCGATCCCGCCCGCGGGTTCGGGAAGCTTCCGGTCGACCACCGGTTCCGGAAACGGCTCCGGCCTCGGCGGAAAGGTCTTCCTCGGCACGCGCAACCACAATGGCACGCTGCTGAGCGCCATTACTTCGCTCCAGTACAGCACCTACGTCAGCACCGGGTCCACGGCCGCCGCCCACCTCGCAACGGCCATCAACATGCATGTCGACCTTGACGGCGACGGCGATCGTGACACGACCCTCGTCTTCGAACCCGTCTATGCGAATCTTCAGGGCCCGGTCGTTCAGGGCGCCTGGCAAACCTGGGATACCCTGACCACCGAAAATGGTTGGTGGTATACCGCGGCGTTCGGCCCGCTCACGATGAACGGCAACGAGTTCAAGCCGCTCAGCTACTACATCGGCCTCTTCCCCAACGCCCGCATCATCGACTTCGGGTGCAGCCCCGGTCTCCAGTTTGTCTCCGGCCAGAGTTCGGGCGGCATCTGGGCCGGCTTCGACGGCAACATCGACAACGTCATCTTTAACGTTGACGTGTACGACTTCGAGGCCGATCCCTGCCTCGCGGATCGCATCGAACGCGTCTGGATCGCAACTGACGACTGTTCCAACAGTTCATTCTGCGTTCAGAACATCGATCTCATCGACACCGTCGCGCCCGACATCACATGCCCCGCCGATGTCATCGTGAACGCCGACGCCGGCGGCTGCACCGCCGTCGTCAACGCCGGATCGGCCACTGCGACCGACGCCTGCGATCCGGCCGTCAACATCACGGCCGAGCGGAGCGACAACGCACTGCTCACGTTGTCGGATCCGTTCCCCGTCGGAACCACCACAGTCACCTGGACCGCGACCGACGCCTGCGGGAACAGCTCGGACTGCGAACAGTTGATCACGGTCAACGCATTCAGTGAACTCGTCGTTTCGGTCCAACTCTCGCCGACCGTCATCGCGGGAGCCCTGAACCGCTGCATCACTTTCGAACTGTTCCCCACGGGCTGCCCGGGCGCGCCGATCGTCGTCGATCAGGTCATGACCTTCACCGGCGGTCTGGCATCCAATCAGGTGGTGCTCGTTCCGTGCGGCTCCTATGAGTGCATCACCGCCCGCGATCGACTGCACACGCTCCGACGAACCGACCTCGACGACTTCGCCATCAGCGGCACCCAGTATGTCGCGGACTTCACCAACCACGGCGGTGGCGGCGGTGATGACGATCGGCTGGTCGGCGGCAACATGAACGACGACCTCTACATCGACATTCTGGACTTCGGCGCCTTCGCCGGGCAGTTCAATGTCAACTACGGGACAGGCAACACCAGCTGTTCCACGCCTTCGCCGCATGCGGACATCAGCGGCGACGGCATCGTCTTCACCGGCGATTTCACCTTCGTCCAAATCAACTTCCTGAAATTCAGCGACCCGAACTGCTGCGGACTGCCAACCCTGAACGATCCGCACCCGGGCAACTTCGGGCCGATCACCGACATCAGCGTCGCCGAACTGCGCGCTCGCGGCCACGCCGACTGGGCCGTGGCGGACCTCAACCAGGACGGCCGACTGAATCAGATGGATATCGCCGCGTTCCTGCAGGGCGGGCGGCCGGTGCCGCCGGCGTTGAAGCCTGCAAAGCTTCAACGCCCGCAACCGCGGTCCGACGATGCGTCGGACGTCGGTGCGCCGTAGCGAATAGCGCACTCAGACGCGGCACGATGATCGACTTCGTCGCGGCCGAATGAGTGGCCGACATGCACGACAATCCGCGAACCGCGTCAATTCGCACAGTCTGTTGACGCCGGCGTGGAGGTTGCGCGCATGACGACGCCTGTCTGGATGTGTGATTGTGGTCCGTGGTCTCGGTGTCGGCACCGCGGCCTCGCCGGTTGGAATTTCGTTGACGTTGAGCCGTCGCCTCAATACATTGTGCGATGGAGTTGGAGAAGACTGGACGCGGCGGTTCGTTCTATCGAAGGCGCCGAATACACTCAGCAGGAACAGGGAAAGATGCTTATGTTACCCCGAGATTTCCGCCCGATCATCGTTCTGACTGTCATTGTCTCGGCATGCGCGCCGGTTATGGCGGGACCGATTGACATTGTACTTCAGCCGACAATTCAAACCGTCGGCCTCGGCTCGAATGTCAGCGTCGGCGTCTGGGTTCAATCGAACGACGGTGCGAACCACCTGATGGCGGCCGCCGACGTAATGTTTGCGTGGGACAATTCGTACCTGCAATTCAATGGCGTCAACAACGCCGGCGCCGTTCCCCTGCTCGCGTCGTATCTTCCGAACATCAGTCCCAACGAGGCGTTGCCCCCGGTCGACGGCGATGGCTTCTACCAGGCCTACGCCTTCCTCGGCTCGCCCATCAACGTGACGCCCGCCGGCGTGCTCCTGACCACGTTTACCTTCACCTCGCTCGCACCGACGCTGAGCACCCTCGTCGAGATTCTGCCCGGCGCCGGCAGCCCCAACATCAACACTGCCGTATACGACGGCACGGTGCCGAATCTCGTGGTCACTGGCAATCTCGGATTCACGAAAATCAAGATTGTGCCGGAGCCTTCGACCATCGGGCTGCTTCTGGCCGCTTCGATGTTGTTCGTGCGACGACGTCGCTAGTCGTCACCGCCGCCTCACCCACGGCGATCGGTGCTTTTTGTGCAGAAAAGAGAGGGCATGGGAAAACTCGATCCGGGCCGACGCAGCAGGGATACCATTGCGTTCCTTTGGCTGAGCCTCATCGCCGCATCGACGATGACCGCTACATCGTCGCCCGCCCGCGCCTGGGGCGACGGACCAGATCCGTGCGCCCCCGGGCAAAACCTCTTGAAGATTGAACGTGTGTCGCCGGGGTCCTATTGTCTGATTCCGGGGGATACCCTCGTCATTTCCATCACCATGTCCTGCATGGAGCAGCCGGTGGCCGGCTTTCAAGCGTTCATCGAGTTCGACCCGGCCGCCCTCGCCTTCACCGGCGGCAGCTACAACCTTCCCAATCCCTTCGGCCTTCCGATCCTATCGCCCATTGTCGCCGTCGGCGGCAGCATTGATCTCGCCGCCGGCATCAACGTCTTCACGGGCCAGACGCAGAGCGCTGCGGATGCCACATTGGCGACGTTGACGTTCGCGGTGCAAAACGCCGATGACTGGACCTCCATCGACTTCCGCACCCACGAACCCCCCAGCCGGTTCACCACGCTGGCGGGCAGCGTGGCGACCACATTGGCCTCCTCGCCCAGCCTTCGCATCTCACCCAGCTGTATCCATCCTTGCTCCGCGGCCGTCGGCGACGTAAACGGCGATGAGTTGGTGGACCTCAACGACATCGCCCCGGCGGTTGATGTTCTGCTCGGATTGGACGCCGCGCCCGAACACATCGACGCCGTCGACGCCAACTGCGACGGCCAGGCCGACGGGGCCGACATTCAACCGTTCGTCGATTACCTGCTTTCGTTTATGTGATGGCTCGGACTCGATGTACCCGTCGCGCGTGGCGTTGCCGAACAGTTCAGAGGCGCTCCATCGCCAAGACCCGAGCAGGTCGAATCCCAACTGGGTTCCTCCCGCGTGGAATAACTCGGTACCGGCGCGCGGCGTCGCACTGATCGCCCCTAGTTCCGAAGGCGGGTGGTTTGCTCCATTTTTCTCGTGGATGCTCATCAGAATTCAGGCCACTTTCCCGTTCTGATGTACCGCAAGCCCGCATTCAGGGCAGGTTCCGCTCTCGTTGCCCGTCAAGTTATAACCGCATTTTACACATAGTCCCTTAGCTCTATTCAATCGGCGGACCACTCGCAGGTTGATCCAGAAAACGATGGGCAGCCAGGCAACCCAGAATGCGGGAACCAATGCAATTGTGATCCATCTGTCGCCAAAAAAGCTAATCTGCATGCGGGCTACATCGAAGACAAGAACGGAACCGAGGAAGAGCGAGGAAAGCATGCCGTTGAGTCGGTAGAGAAGCCGCGGGAGTCTCAATAACTCCAAAGCGAATGCGAACCCGAAGACAGCGTATGTCAATTCCGCAACTCGATCATCCGCATCAGGAAAACTTCTCGCCCTGACAAAAGGCGATCCCTCTGTAAACATCAGTAAGAGCAGAAACACCCATGGAGCCAGAAACACAACACCGTGTCTTGTGGTGCCGGGAAGTCGAAATACCCAATTGCTCGAAAGCACGACGAAGATGAGCACAACGACCGCGGCAAGTATCGATGGGGCACCGACGGGATTGAGCTCAGGATAGTAAAGGGTTGAGAGGATGTTCATACCCGGTCGCTGCGTCGGCCGTCGGGGTCCATCGACCGAATCAGAATCGCACAATCGCCTGACAAGCTAACTCAACAAGCCGTGGTTTTCTGCCGGTCTAGGTGTCACATCGTAAGGTCCGGGTAGACAGAAACGGGAGCGGATGGGAATCGAACCCACCAGGCACTGCGAAGCAGCGCCTCAGCGGCTTTGAAGACCGTGGGGCCCACCAGGAACCCGGACGCTCCCTGCGAACGCGCGCCAACGGCCCGCGCCGAGCGGCGCAGTATAGACAGCCGCCTGCGTCGCGGCGAGTCCTCGCGTTTCAGTGGATGGCCGCTTCGACGGTGTCGTAGATGCCGAAGAGCTGTTCGAGGCGGGTGATTTCCAGCAGCCGGCGAATGTCGGGGACGGGGTTCACCAGCCGGAAGTCGCTCTTGTGGATCCGTGCCTTCAGATAGCCGGCCACGATGCCGCCCAGGCCGCTGGACTCGATGAAATCGACGTCGCTGAGATCGAGGAGCCCCTCGTGAGCATCGAAATCCACTGCGACCACTGCAACAAGCTCATCCGAGCCCCCGAAGCGGCCGCCGGCAAGCGCGGCAAGTGCCCCTACTGCGACCAGAGCGTGTACATCCCCA
>CALLKH010000416.1 GCA_938008425.1 uncultured Planctomycetaceae bacterium
GATCAGGCAGCCGGTGAAGGTGGGCTCGTTGACCATGACGAGCACATCGAGGGCGTCGCCGTCCTCGGCGAGGGTTTGCGGAATGAAGCCGTAGTCGCCGGGATAATGGCTGGAGGAAAACAGATACCGGTCGAGCTTCATCAGCCCCGTGGCCTTGTCGACCTCGAACTTGCTTCGCCGGCCCTTGGGGATCTCGATGATCGCGTTGACGACGTCGGGAATGTGCGTACCGGGGGGAACGTGGCCATAGACATCGTGGGCCGCCATCGCGAAACCTCGCAATCAAATCTGCTTAAACAGGCAACAGTCTGCCGCCATACCATTGGCATCAGGCCGAACGATCGATGCGCTCTACTTGTACTCATCGATCGGCGGGCAGGTGCACATCAGGTTGCGATCGCCCCAGACATTGTCGATCCGCCCGACGAACGGCCAGAACTTCCGTTCGCGCGTTGACTCGGTCGGAAAGGCGGCATCCTCACGCGTATAGGAATGATCCCACGCCGACGACGCGATCACCTGGGCCGTGTGCGGTGCGCCCTTGAGCACGTTGTCCGTCCGATCGGCGCGGCCTTCTTCAATCGCCCGAATTTCACTTCGGATTGCGATCATTGCCTCGCAGAAGCGATCCAATTCGGCCTTCGATTCACTTTCCGTCGGCTCGATCATCAGCGTGCCGGGCACGGGCCACGACATCGTCGGCGCGTGGAAACCGTAGTCGATCAGCCGCTTGGCGACGTCATCAATCTTCACGCCCGCCGATTTATCGAACGGCCGGCAGTCGACGATGAACTCGTGCGCGACGCGCCCGTTACGGCCGCGATAGACGAGTGGATAGTGGCCCTCAAGCCGATTGGCCATGTAGTTGGCGTTCAGAATGGCCACCTGCGTCGCCTTGCGAAGCCCTTCGCTGCCCATCAGCGCGATATAGACATACGGTATCGGAAGAATCGCGGGGCTGCCGTAGGGCGCGGCCGACACGGGGCCGATGGACTTGCCGTCGGCGTTTGTGGCCGTCGGGTGGCCGGGCAGGAACGGCGCGAGGTGCGCCGCAACGCAGATCGGCCCCATTCCCGGTCCGCCGCCGCCGTGGGGAATGCAGAACGTCTTGTGCAAATTCAGATGGCAGACATCGGCGCCGATGTCACCCGGGCGGCACAGGCCGACCTGGGCGTTCATGTTCGCGCCATCCATGTAAACCTGCCCGCCGTTGTCCTGCACGACCCGGCAAATTTCCTTGATGCCTTCCTCAAAGATTCCGGCCGTCGAAGGATACGTGACCATCAGCGCGGCCAGTTCCTTGCGATGCTCCTCGGCCTTGGCCTTGAGATCCGCGAAATCGATCGCCCCCTTGGCGTCGATGGCGATCGGCACGACGCGAAAACCGGCCATCACCGCGCTGGCGGCGTTGGTGCCGTGGGCTGAAACGGGAATCAAACAGACGTCGCGATGCTGGTCGCCCCTGTGCTCGTGATAGGCGCGAATCACCAGGAGGCCGGCGTATTCACCCTGCGACCCCGCGTTCGGCTGAAGCGAAACCGCGGCGAACCCGGTGATATCCGCGAGCCAGGCTTCGAGCCGGTCGAACATCTCCTCGTATCCGCGCGTCTGATCGGCCGGTGCGAATGGATGGAGGTTTGCAAACTCGGGCCAGGTCACGGGGATCATTTCACTCGTGCCGTTGAGTTTCATCGTGCACGAGCCGAGCGAAATCATCGAGGTCGCGAGTGAAAGATCGCGCTGTTGAAGCGTGTAGATGTACCGAAGCATCTCGGTTTCGGAGTGGTAACGATTGAACACCGGGTGCGTGAGGAATTCCGACTTCCGGGCGAAGTCGGCCGGGATGGTTGACTTGGTCGCGGCGGCCAGTTCTTCGACGTCCTCGCTTCCCGAGGCGCCGAAGGCCGACAGGATTGACTGCACGCCGGCGACGTCGATGGTCTCATCCAGTGCGATGCCGATCGAACCGTTGCCGAAATCGCGAAGGTTGATGGATCGTGCCCGGGCCGCATCCAGAACTTCCGCGGCGGTTCGACCGACGGGCTTCACGCAGACCGTATCAAACATCGGCTCGCCATCGACCTTGTGCCCGAGCCTGACCAACGCGGCACGCAGCGTCTCGGCGGAGCGGTGCACGCGCGCGGCGATTCGGCGAAGGCCGGCCGGACCGTGGTACGCGGCGTACATGCCGGCCATGATGGCGAGCAGCACCTGCGCCGTACAAATGTTGCTCGTCGCCTTTTCCCGCCGGATGTGCTGCTCACGCGTCTGAATCGCCAGTCGAAAACCGGATCGGCCCTGGGCATCCTTCGAGACGCCGACGATGCGTCCCGGCATCTGGCGGGCATACTGTTCGCGCGTCGCCATGAACGCGGCATGCGGGCCGCCGAAACCCATCGGCACGCCGAATCGCTGCGAATTGCCGATGGCAATGTCCGCCCCCCACTCTCCGGGCGAGCGGATGAGCGTCAGCGCCAGCAGATCGGTCGCCGCGACCACCAGGGCGCCGGCGTCGTGTGCCTTTGCTGCGAGCGACTCATAGTTCTCAATGCGGCCTGTCGTCGTCGGATACTGCACCAGCACGCCGAAGATGTCGGGGCCGAAATCGGCCTTCGACGGATCGCCCACCGTGACCTTGAGCCCCAGCGGAATCGCGCGGGTCTTGATCACATTGATCGTCTGCGGGTGACAGTCGGCTGAAACGAAGAAGCCGTTGCGATCGCCGCTGACAAGGCGCTGGCACATCGTCATCGCCTCCGCCGCCGCGGTGGCTTCATCGAGAAGCGATGCGTTCGCGAGCGGCAGGCCGGTCAGATCGGCGACCATGGTCTGGAAGTTCAGAAGCGCCTCGAGGCGGCCCTGGGCGATTTCCGCCTGGTACGGCGTGTACTGTGTGTACCAACCGGGATTTTCAAGAATATTGCGAAGGATGACGCCGGGGGTGATGGTGCCGTGGTAGCCCATCCCGATGAAGGAGCGAAAGACCTTGTTCCGAGACGCCATGGTCTTAAGTTCAGAGAGCAGTTCGTGTTCGCCGCGCGGCTCGCCGATCGACAGCGAATCGTGCATGCGAATGTCCGCCGGAAGCGTCGCATCCGTCAATTCGTCCAGCGACCGGTAGCCGAGAGCGCCAAGCATCTCGACGATCTCGGCATCCGTGGGACCGATGTGGCGATGAACAAAGGTGTCAGTGGGTTTAAGCACTTCAGTGGGCGTCAGGGTGTCGGGCATGAATCGAGCGACTCCGGATCTTGCCGAAGCCGCGCGGACATGTCATTCACGCACCGGCGGACGGCGACCAGTCATTAATCCAGGAAATAGTTTAGCGAAGTCGCGCGGAAGTGGCTATTGAGCGGGGTTCCGGGGGCTTCATCCGATCCCGCCGGGCGGCCAATCCACAATTGGTGCCGCCGGGCGTCGAACCCGTGAATAAACGGGAAAAGCCTTGCGATTCCGGCGGCATCAGTGGCCGGACAGCTGCGCCTCATACTGGTCGGCCGCGAGCAGCCCCTCCAGCGCGGCAGCGTCCGAAACCTTCACTTTGATCATCCAGCCGGCCGCCATGGGGTCGGAATTCACCAGTTCCGGCGCGTCATTCAGCTTGGAATTGACCTCGGTCACGACGCCCGAGACGCCGGCGATCAGGTCGCTGGTCGCCTTGACGCTCTCCACCTCGCCGAACGGCTTGCCGGCTTTCAGCTCCTTGCCGACCGACGGAAGCGAAACGTAGGTGATGTCGGTCAATTCGTCCGCGGCGAACTGGGTGATGCCGATCGTGCAGATATCACCTTCGAGCTTGTGCCATTCATGCGACTTAAGATAGCGCCGGTCGTTGGGTACACTCACGATGAGAACTCCTCAATCCACTCTTGGTCCGGCCCGGCCGCGAAGGGCCCGGCGCGATGATCAGTTTGATTCGCCGGCGGGTGATGTTCCCGTCCGCATGGGCGTCATGTTACTGCGGTTTCTTGTAGAACGGCAACGGAACCACCAACGCCGGCACGGCCGTTCCGCTGATGTCCACGGCCAGTTTCGTTTCAGGTGCGGCAAGCGCTGACTCGACGAACCCCATCGCGATCGACTTTCCGAGCGTGGGGCTCAGCGTACCGCTGGTGACTTCGCCGACCTCGCGATCGCCCGACAGAATCTTCGCCCCCTGCCTCGCGATGCGACGGCCTTCCAGCACGAGGCCGGTGATCTTTCGGACCGGACCGTCGGCGTCAACCTTCCGCAGGGCGGCCGCGCCGATGAAATCCTTGCTCAAATCCACGCACCACTTGCAGCCGGCGGAAATCGGATCGACGTCCTCGTTCAACTCGTGGCCATAGAGCGGCATGCCCGCTTCCATTCGAAGCGTATCGCGGGCGCCGAGGCCGGCCGGCTTGATGGTGACGCGGTCGTCATCGCTCTCCTTGGTCAGAAAGTCCCAGACGAGGACGCCGGCCATCGCGGGCAGCACGATCTCGAGACCGTCCTCACCGGTGTAGCCGCTGCGAAAGACGCTGTAACCCATGCCCATGTAGGAACCGGTAACGAATCCGTAGCGGCCCATGTCGCCGATCTTGATGGGCAGCTTTTCGGCCTGCGACTTGAACATCGGAATGACCGCCGGGCCTTGAATCGCAAACATCGCGGATGCGGTCGTCGTGTCGTCGATCTTGACCGTCATGCCCTCGGCGTTCTTTTTCAAGTGCGCGACGATCTTTTCGCGGTTACCCGCGTTGCAGACCATGTAGAGGTAATCCTTGGCGCGTGAGACGATCACGTCGTCGAGGATTCCTCCGCGATCGTTGCAGACGTGGCTGTAGGCCGATCGCCCCACCGCGAGCTTGGCGATGTTTCGCGTGCAGACGCGATCCAGCAGGCGTTCGGCATCGGCGCCTGTGAATTTCAGCCGCCCCATGTGCGAAACGTCGAAAATGGTGGCCGAAGAGCGGGTATAGACGTGCTCGTCGTTGATGCCGCGATACATGACCGGCATTTCCCAGCCGCCGAACTCGACAAGCCGGGCGCCGAGCCGCCGGTGGATTTCATTCAGAGGAGTCTTCAACATGCCGCGAAGTGTAGAAGCGGAGCGTCGGCGCGGTCAAGGCGGGCGCAGGCCGGTGCCCCGCGTTTCGTTTCCTGCTTTGCACCGCTGAATATTCTTCAAGATCGGGTCACCGGCGATGGGCCCCGGGAGCCGATGTCGATGGCCCCGACTATCGCCTTCGTTTGCGCGGCGGGCCGGAACGCTTTCCCTTGCCGGGCGGCCGACCGCCGCCCCGTTTACCTGTCTTGCCCGTCTTTCGGCCGCCGGACCGCCCCGGTGCTGACTCGCGCGAGCCTCCACGTTCGCCGTCACCGCCGCGTCCGCGCCCGCCGGATGCCTTACTTGCGGCACCGCCGCCGGTCGGTCGTCCACCGGTACTCCGTCCGCCCGCATTCGAACCGGTCTTCGGCGCCGTGCCGCCGACGAGGCCGAGCGTGAGCTGGCGGCTGGGCAGATGAACGTTGGCGATCTGAACCTTGAGACGGCTGCCGAGCGTGAACTTCCGGCCGGAGCGTTCGCCCCGCACCTGTCCCAGCTTGAGATCAACGTCCCACCAGTCGTCGCCGAGGTCCTCCAGCCGAAGCAACCCGTCCACGAGGTACTTGGGATGCTGCACAAACAGTCCGAAGTTGGCCACGCCCGTCACGACGCCCTCGAATTCCTCGCCGATCTGCCCGTCGAGCAGCGTCAGCACCTTGAGAAGCTTGAGTTCGCGTTCGGCGCTTTCCGCGCGGCGCGAGAGGTACGACATGCGTCGGCCGATCTCGACCAGCGCGTCGTATTCGACCCACTCCGCGGGCATCGGCCCTTTTCGCTTCTTCGGCTTCGGCATGCGTCCGTCGAGATGGAGCTGCAGCAGCCGATGAATCATCAGATCGGGATATCGCCGAATCGGACTCGTGAAGTGGGCGTAGTCCTCGCTGGCAAGGGCGAAGTGGCCGACTTCCTTGGGCGAATACTCCGCCATCTGCATCGACTTGAGCACCGCGAGATTCACCGCGTGCCCCTCGGGCTTGCCGGACAATTGCTCCAGCACCCGTTGCAGGTCCGCGGGCTCAACGGTCTTCGGCAGCGACAGGCCTGCGGCACGCAGGAACCGCGCCATCGCTTCGACCGATTCCTCGTCGGGCGGCGGATGGATTCGACGGAGGATCGGCGCACCGAGGCTGGTCAGTAGCCGCGCCACCGCCTCGTTCGCCTCGACCATGAACATTTCGATGATGGTGTGGCTGAAACTCTTGTCCTCCGGCTGCGCATCGACCACGCGGCCGTTGTCATCGAGGATGAGATCAACCGCCGGCAGATCGAGCACAATCATCCCGTCCTCGACCCGCCGCTTGCGAATGTCAATCGCCAGCTTGTTCATCCTCTGCACCAGTTCGACGATCGGCTTGCCGAACGACGTTCGCTTGCCGTCTACGATCTCCTGGGCCTGGCCGTAAGTCAGCCGCTGGGTGGACCGAATGACGGTGTTGGCGAATGCCGTGGCGACAACGCGCCCGTCGGCGTCGTATCGGATGAACGCGCTCTTGCAGAGTCGCGGCTCGCCCTCCTGGAGACTGCACAGCCCGTTCGACAAAATCTCGGGCAGCATCGGCAGCACCTTGCCCGGAAGGTAGACGCTCGTGCCGCGTTTGATCGCTTCCTTGTCCAGTTCGGACGCCGGCAGGACAAAGCTGCTGACATCGGCGATGTGAACGCCGAGTTCCCAGACGGCCGCGCGATGCTTGCCCTTCGATTCGTGCCACTGTCGATTGGAATTCTTGTCGCCGCCCGATCCCCGGCCGTCCTGGACGCGCTCGAGCGAGATGGCGTCGTCGAAATCGCGGGCGGTATCCGGATCGATCGTGATGATCGTCATGCCGCTGAGATCTTCGCGATCCTTCGCGACTGCGTCCGGATCGAAATCCCGGGCGAGTTGTCGCGATTCCTCCAGCACTTCCTCCGGATGGGCATCCGGCAGATGGTGCTGACGGATAATGCTGATTAGATCGACGCCCGCCTCGCCGTGCTGCCCAAGGCGCTCCGAAATGACGCCGCGCGCGGGCGACCCTTCCTTCGGATACTGAACGATCTCGACGACGACTTGGTCGCCTTCCCGTGCACCCTTGGCGTGCGGATCGCCGATGAGAATCGGCCCGTGAAGCGTGTTGCCGCTAGCCTCGACGAACCACTGGGAATCTTCGAGGCCAAGTGTTCCGACGAACTTGCTGTTGCCGCGCTCCACCACCTTAATGACACGGCCGCCGAACGCCTTTTTGCCGTCGCGCTTCCCGCGCGGGATGACCGTGCAAAGAACCTTGTCGCCGGTGATCGCGTCGGACGACTCTCCCTGGGGAATGTACAAGTCGCCATGTTCGGTTAAACCATCGGGCACGACGAATCCGAATCCACGCGGGTTTCCGCGATAGGTTCCGACGACCTGGCCCGGCGCGTGCGGGAGCATGATGGCGTTGTTGGTGCCGATGACGACG
>CALLKH010000417.1 GCA_938008425.1 uncultured Planctomycetaceae bacterium
CCAGAAGCTGGGCCACGTCGGCAACACTCATTTCGAGGAGTTCGGCCGCGTCGGCTCGAGATCCGCGGCCGAACCCTCCTGGATGAGCGTCGGCCAGTCCATGCCGAGCGACCAGAGCTGTCGAAGTCGTCGATCGACGGGCGAATCACCGGTGGGCGGAAAGACCTGCACGCCAATGTCAGGCGGCGGAACCACCTCGGTGCTGACCGTCGTCAGCATGGGTTTGCGAATCGCGAAGAGTTCGTCCTCGTCGAGAAGCTGCCGCCAGCCCGCGCCGGAGACATCCGAATAGCCTTCGTAGTAGGTCGTCGCGCCGGGCTCCTGGAAATCGGAATTCAGGCGCGACCAGCGCGGATTGCCGACATACGCCGAACCCGCGGCCGGCGAGGAAATCTCGCGCGACCAGAGCACGGTGTTTCGCAGGGCGCGATCGATCGTGCGATAGTCGTTCACGTTCGCGGAAACATCGTTCACGCGGTCATAGCGAACCAGCGTGTTGCGATGGCGAAGCGACGCCTCGTCTTCCAGATCGAACGGGCGGTAGATTCGGGTGAACTCAGGGTATCCGCCCACCATCGAGCGGCGGACAAAATCGATGTCGTACACGTCGGGCGCACGGCCTGCGAGCCGGAAGTTCACCATGGCCGCCACCCGGTTGGGATTCGCAACGTTGACCGGCCGCCAGTCTTCGCGATGAACCGCGTTCTCAATGAGATACTCGGTCGCGCTTCGGCCGCGCTGCTGAAGCCCGCCGCGCAGCTCGGTGAAGAACGCACTGCCGTCGGGCAGCGACTGCGACGAGGCGGTGTTGACGTTGATCATGCCGGCGTGATCGACGATGCGAACCGCGGCATAGAGCCGCCGCGCCGCGCCCGCCTTGGGGCTGTCGAGTTCAATGGTGAGGCTCAGGGGCGAATCGGGCACGCCGTCGCCGTCGGCATCCCAGAGATCAACCACGCCGTCGGCGTTCGTGTCGAAATACGGGAACTGCGGAACGACGTCGGTGGCGAGTCCCGCATAGGTCGGTGTCGCCAGCTTGGCGGCGAGCTGGGCCTGATGGCCGGCCGGCGACAGATCATTCCATGCGATCCGGGCCTGCTTGGGCGTGACGTTCGTCGTTGAGCCGGGAAGCAGCGAACCCGGCACGACCGGCCGCTGAATGATCTCGACATCGTTCAGCGACAGGGCGTCATAGCGGACAATCGCCGGGTCGGCGAGGTCTCTCGAATTTGCCGCCCACATGAACGGATTCAAATGCCTGGTCGTCGGAATGCCGCCGACGTTGCGCACGACGGACATGGGCTGATTGATATCACTGCCGATGTAGGACACGTGATCCCACGCCAGCACGCTCGACTCCGTGCCCGCCGGCAGGAACGCCGGATCCACTTCGTACGGCATGTTGGACGCCAGCCAGATGTCGGCTTCGCCCGGCGCGTCGAAGGGCTCATTGTTTTCGCGAACGCCGACCGGGTTGCCGATCGAACCGGTGAACGCGTTCGTACCCGAGCCCGGAGGGGCGTCGTTCGACAGCGGTCGCTCGTAGATTTCTCCGCCCGGAAGCGGGGGATCTCCCCAGATGTCGCGGCGGAGGATGTCCTGAACTGAGCGAATGACGCCCTCATTCGCGGCGATTTCGGAAGACGAGGTCGTCTGAATCGTGACGCGCTGGGCTTCGGTGTGCGTCTTGGATATCAGCGCAAGGCCGACCAGTGCGAGCAGGGCGAGCACGCCGATGATGATGACCAGCGCGGCGGCGCGGCGTTGACGGCCGCGACCGACAGGCGATCGCCGAGCGTCATGGCGTCGGCGGGTCATTGTTTTGGACGTGTTCATCTGCATCGGGCATTACTCCCGTTGGAATCCTATGCGGCGGCCAACCGTCCGACTGCTCTTCGTCGAACCCGCCGCGATTGTCGTGCGTTCATCGCCCCGCGGTTTTCACCGGCGAGGCGGACGTCATCTCCGCAGCCCGTCAGGGGAGCGGAACGACGACGGAAAACGTTCGTCCGAACCGGCGAAGTTGTCCGCGGAATTGATCGGTCGCGCCGTCGTCGGGATCGAAGTCGCCGTCCTCATCGAGGTCGACTTCCTCCCGCTGCGTGAGCCGGTTGCCTTCGTCGTAAATCCGATAGGTGAAGCGCAGCGCCTTGGGCCGATGATTCCAGGTTTCCGGCCGCCAGATTGCGCGGTAGGCGGAGTTGACGCCTGGACTGTTGCCGTTGGCGGACCATTCCACCATGTTCTGCGAGCCGGGAGCGATGCCGAAGACGACGGCTTCATCAGACCGCGTGTCGTTCGTGTAGTCCTGGCGGCGCTTCGCGATGTACGGAATCGTCGGCGGCACGTCGTTTTCGATGTCCTGAAGATCGGAGACCGTTACGTTGTAATTCGGGTCGGGTCGCAGGCCGAACCAGCGTGTGCCTTCGTCGCCCGTGTTCGGCGATCCGTCGGGCCCGACGAGATCGACGCTGCCGTCGGTCCACTCAATGCGGAAGTCGGCCAGACCCGGAATGAAGTTCGATCCGCTGCGCGTGTAGTAGTTCAGGAATGTCGTGTTCTGAAGCGTCGCGTTTCTCGGCGCGAAGCTCGGCTTCCACAGCGCCGCAATCGACGGCGTCGGCGACAACAGGTCCGTGGCGTCGAGCGCCTTCTGCTGAATCAGCGAGATGAAGGTCTTCGTTGAAGCGCGCAGGCCGTTGGCGGCGGTGTCGCTGATGATGGCGTCCATGGAGCCGTCGAGCAACTCCGATCGCAGATTGCCGCCGTCGAGCATGCCGCCGGCCGCATTCACCTGGGCCATCGTCGTCGGCGTCCACGCGGGATCGGTGCCCGGTCGGACCTCGTTCATGAGCAGGATCGACCGATGCTGGAAGACCCACTGCGACGCGGTCATCGAAGTCGAATACGGATTCGCCGGATCGTCGACCGGCATCGCCATCGTGCCGTTGAGCGGCGTGCCGGGGCCGATATAGACGAGGGCCTCGGAACTGGTGGCGGTCTGCCGTGCGGCGGGCGCCGCGGGCGTGCCGCGCGTCGGATCGGTGAACGACTGATAGGCGTCAATTTCGCCGTGCGTCAGGAAGACGAGGCGATGGTGGTTGAGGCGAACGAACCGCTTGCCGCCTTCTGCCTCGGCCCGGGCGAGCGTCGGCGCGGGCGACTCGATAATGAGCAGGCCCGGCGCCATTCGATTCAGTTCGGACGTGATGACCTCGCGAACGGCCGTTGCCTTGCGAATGACATCGGAGTTGGCGGTGGTGCGCGCGGTGGCGTCGGAGGTGACGGTGAAAATCTCGACCGTCGCGACCATGGCGATCGTCAGGAGCGCCGTGGTGACGAGCACCTCAACGAGCGTGAAGCCCCGCGCGGCCGATGCCGTGTGATCGGCGAGGCGCGAACTGTCATGTCGATGCATGCGCCTCATAGTGATTCCTTCCATTCGAGAACCGGTGATTCGTTAGTCAGCACGGTTCCCACCGCGGGCGGCGGGAATACCCAGACATCGAACGTCGAGATGATGTCGCTGATGTCCTCGCGGACCAGAACGGATCCGACGGGGAACGTCTCGGTGATGGTCAGAATTCTACCGGAAGGCACCGGGGTCGATCTCGATACATCGTCGGGAACGCCGCGAATCATGATCTTGGACCCCACCGGAGCGAGCTGCGCCAACGTGTAGCTGTTCGCCGCCGGCGTTGGGTTATTGATCAACAGTTCGCCGCGGGCGGCGCCCAGCGCCAGCGTTACGCGCCACGGAACCGGAAAGCGAAGCGGCGCGACGCTGGAGGGATCGAGCGGCTGCGGCTCAATCAGCGGGTTCGCCTGGCTGAGATCCTGTCGCAGGTAGGTCTGGTCCCGGCGCTGCTTGCAGATTGCGGTGGCGTAGGTCTGGCCGCCGTTGGCGAGCTGGCGGTAGAAGCCGGTCCAGACAAGCCGGTTCGGGCTTTCGTTCGCGGACCGGTCGTTGAGCGGCATGATGCGATCGCTGAGGATGTCAACGCCGTCAAAGTGCAACCGGCTGAAGGGGGCGGTTCCGTTCACGTAATCGATATTGAGCTGGTTGGTGTAGATCAGCATCTCATCGGGGGCCGAGTTGAAGGACCAGGTCCCGGCGACCTCGATATTGCTCATCGGCATCACGTACCACGGCGAGTCGTAGCCGTCCGCGAGCAGATTGAGATCGTACCAGAGCAGCTCCGGCCGAACCTTGCTGCGAAGAATCGCGGAGGCCTGGGGAATCATGTCCATCGCCCGGGCCTGGTCGATGCTTTCGCGATGCTGCGTCAGGGCGACGGGAAAGATCGCCGCCACCATGATGAGGCCGATGCCCATCACCGCGAGGCCGATCGTCGTCTCCAGCAGCGAGAAGCCGCCGCGACGCGTCGTTGAATTGTTATGCCGCATTCGTGTCACTTCTGGTCTCCCGCGAGCGGCTGTCCCGAGGTTCGATCGATCAGCACCGTGTCGGCCATGTCCTCATAGCGACGGCCGGCGCGCGTCTCGCGCAGCAGATTGACGATTAATTCGACCGGCGAGGGTCGCGGACCGATTACCTGCCCGGCCCGCGCCATGTCGCAGATCACGAATCCCCGCGTCGAGGTGATCGCCGTGTCCGCGTCCGTCACCAGGGGTTGCGAAACGGGCGGCTCCAGCAGGCCGAGATTGGGGGATTCGTCTTCAAGGCGGTTCGCCTCGGCCGGGTTTCGCCGGGTTCCGATTCGATACCGGTACGATCGCGTCGCAATTCGCCGCGTGCGCGTCACAAGTCGGCCGTCCTCGTCGAAGCAGATGGCGGCCCATGTCAGGTTGTCGAGGTTTCGCTCGGCCGCATCGTCGGCGGTGAGGCGATAGGCGGGGTCGTCGTAGTCGATGGGGAACACCGCATAGCGCTGCTGTCCGCTTGCATCCCTGGGCAGACCGACCGACTTGTCGAAGATCGGAGCGTAGGCGTAGCCATCGGTGAACGGCGCGGCATTGCCGCCGGAGTAGGGATCCCACGCGCCGCCCTGCTTCGGCGGATTGAGATGCCAGATTTCGAAGCGGCCGTTGTAGGGATTAACCACGAGCATCGTCTCGATGTGATTCGCGATGGCGTAGGATCGCGCCACGGCGACGTGGTTGGCAAGCATGTCGCGGGCGTGGGCAAGGCCGCCGCCGCTGCTGATCGTGCGAAACGCGAAACCGGAGATTGTCAGAAGGATCGCGATGATTCCGGTCACCACGAGCAACTCGACCAGCGTGAAACCGCGCGCGACGCGGGCGCATCCGACTCGGTCGGACGGGCGGGCGGCGCTGGATTGTTCACGGCGTTCGAGCATTCACGGGCTCCTGGTCTCAGGGCGTTACTGTGATGTTGTCCGCGGCCTCATCGACGTTCCGCGTCAACGGAACGCCATCGACCCAGACGTTTCCAAACTTGCGATCCGGACCGGCCGATTCAAGCACGTAGCCGACGGCCTTCCGGAAATTCGGCGCACCGACGAGCGCGGTCTCCACGGGGAGATAGCCGCGAAACGCCGTGGCGCTTCGATAGACCCAGAAATAGCGGTAGGGCGTTCCCCACGGATCGACGAGCACCTCGGCGGTCTTGCTGCTGTTCTGCGTCTGAAGCGAGGGCAGCAGGGTGTGAGCCGTGCCGCCATCGACATCCACGACGCGCTTGATCAGGGCCCGCGCGTCGTCATCCTGAAGGTAGGGGCCCTGGCCGGTCGGCGACAACAGTGCGTGCGTCAGGCAGACGTTTGCCGCCAGAATGTCGCCGCCGGTGCCGTCATCACTGACCACTCGATCGGCCGCCGAGAAGTTAATCAGGTCTTCGAAGAGGCCGCTGCCGGCGCCGTCGATCTCAAAATCGACTCGCGTGTTGAAGGGGGCGTCGGCGTTGAAAATGGTCGTGTTGAACACGCGGGCGGCGAACGGATCGGGCCAGCCGCGGTCGGCGACCACCTGGCCGTTGATCTCGAGCCGGGGCCAGAACGAGGCATACTTCTCGATCGCCGAGGCGATCAATGCGATCTGGGCGTCGGCCGACGACTTGGCCCGCGAGGCGCTGATCGCCCGGGTGCTCATGATCGTGACGGCGAGGAGGATCGAAAGGATGCCGACCACCACGACGATCTCGACGAGCGAGTAGCCCCCGCGCGCCGCTCCATGCGGCCTGCGATCGCTTTGGATTGTTGCATCAACTCGATTCACCGAATTCCCCGCGTGTTACGAGGTTGTAATTTTCGACGTCGCGTCGCCGTCGTCCTGCGAAATCAACCGCCGGTGAGACTGTTCACGAGCGAAACCATCGGAAGGAACAGTGCCACGACGATGAAGCCGACAATCATACCGAGAACGATGACCATGACCGGTTCGAGCATCGCCACGAGGCCCGCGACCAGCGTTTCAATTTCGTCGTCGTAGTTGTCGGCGATCTTGGTCAGCATCTTGTCGAGGTCGCCGGTTTCCTCGCCGACGTCGATCATGTTCACGACCAGGGCGTCACAAACCTTCGTCGCCTTCAGGGGGCCGGCGAACGACTCGCCCTCGCGGATCGAATCATGCACGCGCTGAAGGGCGCGAACGTAAACCTCGTTGCCCGAGGTGTCCTTCGTGATGTTGATCGCCTCCAGAATCGGAACACCGGCCGCGATCAGGGTGCCGAGCGTTCGCGTAAAGCGCGAGACGGCCGACTTCTGAAGGATGGTCCCCATGATCGGAATCTTGAGCTTGAAGACGTCGAGCGCGAAACGGCCGCCCTTGAACTGCCGCGTGAGCTTCCAGAGGATAAACACAATGACCGGTGAGAATATGATCCAACACCACCCCGGTATCGTCATTGGGATTTCTTCATCATTCGGGCCGCGTCTCACACCGACCATGAAGTCCGACGCGTCGAGCAGGGCGAGCGTGATGCCCGGAAGCGTGGCGTCGAAGTCAACGAAGATCAGTTTGAACTTCGGAACGACGAAGTACATGATGCCCGCGACGATGAGGAACGCGAAGCTGATGACGGCCGTCGGATAGATCATCGCGCCGATGACCTTTCTCTTGAGCCGCTGGGCCTTTTCCATGAAGTCCGCAAGGCGCTGAAGGATGATGTCCAAGACACCGCCCGCCTCGCCGGCCGCGATCATGTTGCAGTAGAGCCGGTCGAACACGCGCGGATGCCGGTTCATGGCTTCCGACAGCGTGGCGCCGCCTTCTACGTCTTCAGCGACATGCCGAAGCGTGACGCGAAGCACGCCGGGCTTCTGCTGCTGTTCGAGAATTCTGAGAGATCGAAGAATGGGCAAACCGGCGTCCATGAGCGTCGAGAGCTGCCGGGTGAACTGTGTCAGCTGCTTGGTGGAAACACCGCCGACGCCGCCGCCGCCGACCTTCTTGCGCGTGCCGCCGGGACCCACCGTGCCGGCCTGCTTCTTCTGCCCGCCCTTCTGACGGACCTTGGTCGGGTAGTAACCCAGCTCACGAATTTTTGCGATGGCCTCTTCCGAGGATGGCGCGTCAACTTCATCGTTGACCGGCTGGCCCGCGGTGTTGATGGCTTCGTAAGTGAATTTGGGCATTGCAGTTGCCTCCAGGACAACGAGAACATTCCTTCGGAGCACGTGTGGGTGCTGAAGCGAAAACTCTGGCGTGTCCCCGATCCCTAACCGTTGGTGTGAATCCGAGCGTGGGGCTTTGGGGGAGGACTCGTGCTCACCGCCCCGATCCGCTGTTCACTAACCAATTATTCCCCCGGCCATGTGTCCGACCAGACGCAAGCGAATAAACATTAAGTTGTGTCGCGATCAGTGATGCGAATATAACCTTTTTCCGCATAATACATTATGAACCATCCATCAAGCAGGCCCGCCGGCGCGACGTCCTTTTCAGGCGGCAGAAATTCCGATAATACCGCCGGTGGGAAGGACTTCAAATCGTACGAACGGCATTCGCAAGCGAGGTTGGAGTTCCCCGTCCACTTGGCGTCGGCCGATAGGGAGAGGGGCGGTATAATCCGCCGTCGAGGACCTTGAATGACCAGCCAAGCCCTGACGCGACGGATATTTCTGCTCGGGAACGCCACCAAACCGTCCGTCAACGCGGCCTTCTCCCGCATGGCGGCCTGGTTGGACGACCGACGGCAACTCGCCGGTTCCGATCTCGACGGCAAGCCCGAAAGGGTGAACGACTCCGATCCTGAATTTGTCATCGCGATGGGCGGCGACGGCACCATCCTTCACGCAGTCCAGGCGATGCAGAAGCGACAGGTTCCCATCGTCGGCGTCAACATGGGCAAACTGGGCTACCTCGCCGACTTTGATGAGAACGAGGTCTATCAATCACTTGACGCGCTGCTCGATCGCCCCGAACTGGTGAGTCGGCGTCTGATGTTTGACGTCACGATCGAATCGCCGAAGGGCGATCAGTGGAGCGGCGTGGCATTGAACGACTGCGTCATTCGCGTGGGCGACCCGTTTCGAACGGTGTTGCTGGAGATTCACATCGATGATCAGCCGCTCTGTACCCTCGCCGGCGACGGCGTGATTCTGGCGACCCCGACGGGTTCAACGGCGCACAACATGTCCTGCGGCGGACCCATCGTGGAATCCGGCGCCGACGCAATCATCGTCACGCCCCGATGCGCCCACTCTTTCACCCATCGGCCGGTGGTCGTTTCCGGCCGATCGAAGGTGTCGGTCCGGGTGATGCCGCAGAGCGTCGGCGCGTCGGTGGTTCTCGATGGTCAATGTGTGCGGCCGGTCACGCCCGATGCCCGGATCCGGCTTGTTCGTTCGGCCTGCGACGCCCAACTCGTGAGAAACCCGAAGCGGCGGCTGTGGGACACGCTGATCAGCAAGTTGAAATGGGGCGTCGACGTGACCTGATCGGCCGAGTTGCCCCCGCCTGAGAAGGTGTCAGCCATTCGTCACTAATCTGCCAACGGTCAGCGGCCGGAACTCGATAATGCCCATCCATCAGAGCGTCACGCCACCGGCATCCCGGCTTGATCTGTTGCCATCGACCGGCCGTCCCGGAGAAATTCGATCCATCTTCTTCTGCATTCTGGCATTCTGGCTGGCCACGGTGGTTCTCGGGGCGCTCTCAGACGGCGTGCATCACGACGACGATCTTGTTCATTTCCTGATGGCCAGGTGGGCATGGACCTATCCCGGGTATCTCCTGCACATCTGGGGTCGCCCCGGAGCGACGTTGCCGCTGGCGATGGTGAGCGGCCTGGCGGATGTTGACCTCGCCTGGCACACCGCGCGGCTGCTTTCGTCGACGGTGTCGGCGGTCTGCGCGTGGTTGGCGGCCGGCGTCGCCCGATCGCTCGGCGTGTCGCGTTGCTGGCGGGTCACGGCCGCGTGCTATGTCCAGCCGCTGTTCGCCATGCTGGGCTACACCACGCTGACTGAGAACTTCACCGCGTTCTATCTCATCGCCGCCACGGCGCTTCTCCTGAAGGGCCGAGCACATGCCGCATCGCTGGTCTTTTCGCTTGCGCTGCTGACGCGGCACGAGGCAATCATCTTCCTTCCGCTCTGGATGTTGGTCGTGCTCCTGTACAAGCCTGCCGGCCGCAGGCGGGGAGTATCCGGGCGGGTGGCCGCCGCGGCAGTGAGTCTCTGGGCACCGCTCGTTCACAATCTGCTCTATCGTTGGCAATTCGGTGGATGGCCCGCGACGATTTTTTTTCGTCCGAGCGGATCGACTGAATACCTCGCCACGGGCTGGGCGGATTATGTTCCCGATGCGGCGTATGCCGTGACGCCGCTCATCGGCATTCTGGCCCTCGTCGGCGCCGCGAACTGGTTGTATGGCCGTAGGGGAGAAGGCGACCGGAGCAGTCCTCAAGGCCGACAGGTCGCGCGGCTCTGGGTCATTGGCATGCCGCTGATCTTTTTCGCCGCGCATACGGCCATTTGCGCGCTGGGCGTGTTTGCCAGCGGCGGTTTTCCGCGTTTCATGGTCGCCGTGTCGCCGTTCGTCGCGATACTTGCGGTGGTCGGATGGGATGTACTTCTGGCCGGTCGAGTCATGCCTGGCCGTGCGGTACGGGGCTGGCTGATCACTGCCTTGGCATGGGGTATGACCTGGCTGGCGCTCGAGAGCGAAGCGCGTGCGGGACGATTGCCAGTTGCCAGCCAGAATGGTTGGATCGCGATGCGTGTGATCTTGGGAGTTTTTCTGGTCGGCTCGCTCGTCGCGTCGCTGAACCGCCAACGGATTGTCACGTTGTTTCGGCCCGGTCTGCTCGCCTGCCTGTTACTCGTGGTGGCGGGGCAATGGATCTTCATCGTGCGGCCACTACGGCTAAAGCCCGCGCAGGAAGCGGCGCGGCAGGTTGTTCGAAGGCTTGATGAGCATGGACTCAGTGATCGTCCCATCTTCGCAACGAATCCCTGGATCGTATTTGGGCTGGGTTTGATCGAGAATTCA
>CALLKH010000418.1 GCA_938008425.1 uncultured Planctomycetaceae bacterium
CGCTACTCGTGACGGCTCGCGAAACCACTCCGCGTGATTCGCCGTCGAGCCGGCTACACCTAGCCGGCAACCCGTCGCCGTCCGCGCGTCGGAGCATCAGTCTGCTTGGTGACGACGCGCGGATGGAAATTCTGGATGGCTCGCTCGACGAACGATTGGAGGTTCATGCCCACGGCGGTTGCCCGCTCCTTGGCCGTCTTGTGAACCTCTTCGCTGACTTTCAAGCTCTTGGCCATACGGAGAAGAATATAGCCTAAAGGATATGATGGCAAGCCGAAAGGCGAAAAAAGTAGAAAAAATTATTCGGCCGGTGTGAAGTCTTCGGTGATGCACTGGATTGAAAAACTCGACGAGATCACCAAGCCCTACAAGCTCGCGGAACTTGCGCGCCGGTGCGGCTGGCCGGACGGCCGGATTTCACAGATTTTGGGCCGTGAGCAGGTGCCGAATGCGATTGACGCAGTGGCACTGTGCCGGGTGCTTGGCGTGACGGTTGAATGGCTTTTCGGAGACGACGCCCCGAACCCGGTCCCGGTCAATGTAGCGCAAGACGATCGAGAGGCGATTCTGAAGAAGCTTGGCGATGACCTCGATCAGTACGTGCGCCGACGACACGGTATCGAAGCTGGTTCCCCGCAGCGCAAACGTAGCTCGCCAGCGCATACTGATCCGAAAGCGGAAGCTGCTCAAAAACGTCGAAAACGCGCTGGAGGGGAGGGCTGAGAAGCCTGCGCACGACGAGGGGCCGATAGGGCTGGAACGAAAAGGCTTGGGACATTGTTGCTCCGGCGAAACTCGCGCCGCGTGCGTCATCCTTGACGCCTGATTCCATGGCCGACGCGGGCGAGCTCTTGAGCGGCATTCAATCGCATCGCGAACACCTGTCGATGAGATTGAATCTGAACATGGGTCAGTATAATTCGGGGTTTGTTCGGTGTCAATCCCCGTTTGGAGAATCCTGAAATGAGGCTATTTTCAATCATATTAGCCCTTGTAATCACTTCGATCGCGGCGGCTCCTGGCGGCGGCGCAGCCCCTCCCGGGAACGGGGAGAACGCTGAGATTGACCGCCTTCGGAAGGCGGTATCTGAGCTCTCTTCAACGGCTGATCGATACCGGAAGGAGCTCCGGACAGCCAGGCGTGAACTAGCAGCACTTCGCGCAAAGAGTGATGCACTCTCGGAGCGGTTAAACAGCGGAGGGCAACGTGCAAGCTGTGCTGAGGAATTCGAAAGCTACATTGGGCACCTAGTTGAATGGTTTCGAACTAATGGGATCAGCCTCAGGGAAGAGACCGGGCTCCTAGAGATTCTGCGGAATACACTGATTACTTGGTCAAAAAACGATCCATCGCGGGCCGAGATGATTAAGCCATCAACGGTCGCAATCGACCGGCGGCTTGCGGACGCCCGTGCAGAAATCGAAGCTCTCAAGAGCGATGAAACGCGGCTTGAGTTCTCGCCACAGATGCTTCTTGTTTCACTTTACGACAAAGACGATGCGGAGGCCGCGAAGGTTATTGGCTCTGTGCTCGGCCGGGAAGTGACATGGGAGGCCACAGTTACAAGAGTTCGCGATAATCCATTCTTCGATCATCGGCTGGAAGCCGCGGCGGGCAAAGTGAAGCTTGAGATCGCGCTTGGTGAAAAAATCGAAAAAAGTCTCGTCGGCGTGGGCATCGGAACGGATATCGTGGTGACTGGAACAATCACGAAGATCGAGAATTTCAGCTTTTTTGGGGCCACCGTCGCCCTGAATGCGACCACAATTCGCAGAAAATAACTCCAGAATCCAATTGACAGCCCTCCGGCAGTCGGATTAAAACCTCGGTCGCTACACCTAGCCGGCACTGCGAGGGATCGCGGTGCCAACGTCACGGACGACGGAATACACCGGCTCACTTCTAGGCGCGTGCCGCCTTTGCGGCGTCCTTCTCGCGCTCATCGCACTCCCGCAAATCCTGTTTGCTGCTGTTATTTTCGACGCTCCGGCGACACGTGCGGGGGGAACGGGCGGAGCTCAAAGGTCTGCATCCAGAATCTTCGGCGGGTTTTGTACAACTCTGCACCGCCTGGATTCCCACATGCCCGGCCGCTCGCGCGGCGACCGAACCGCCCGGACTGCGGCGGTTGCCTCCACCGGGCCGCGAACCCGGATCGCCCGTTCCCCCGCGCATGACGCCATTCTACCGGAAACCGCCGCCCGTGCCCTGGCGAACAACGAGGCCGCGAACAACCCGCGCGCGGATGGCGGCCCTGCCGCTTCATGGGGCCGCGCGCAAGCTTCGCCTGACCGGTTCCAAGGGGCGCGGCGGCGCGGCGGCACTTCTCCGAATTCTTCGATACTTCTTTCCTCACTTGACGGCGGAATCCCGGGGGCGTGGGTGCACCTGCGCCCCCGGGGCGCTGTTTCGCGCGGAATCACCACCGCCACTTTCGGCGGGGGAATCACCCCCACCCCAACCTTTCGGGCTTCCGACTTGGGCGCCCTCAACCCTCAAGGGGGAGGGAGCCAGAGCCACCGAGTTGAATGCGTTACGGGGAATGATCAACGGATGATCGATTCGGACCCGGACGTCGTTTGCGGCCCGCGAGCCGGTGTGTGCCGGACTCGCGGCATTTTCAAATCCCGGAGATTTCATCCATGAGAAACGAACGGCTCAAACTCTGCACCGTGATTCTGGCGATTGCCCCGCTCTTCCTGTTCGGCTGTGCCCAGAACAATGAGGGCATGGTCGGCCAGACGTCCGACCAGGCGGCCAACACCTCGACCGATCAGGACACCGCCACGCAGGGCTCGCAGGTCAACGTGTATGTCATCAACGCCCCGGGGAAAGACGGGCCGCCCGCGCCCGGCGATTTTCAGGCGGCGACGGGACTCGGCGCGGCGATCACGGCCGAGGCGGGAGCGAATGTTTCCAGCGATGCCGCCGGAAACTCGACCGCCGGCGCGAAGGCGGGCTACGTGCAATCGGGCCTCACGATCAATGTCACGACGGGCGGCACGACCCCGAGTGTCACGGGTTCGTCAACAGGCAGCGCGGCGCAGACGCCGTCTCAGACGTCGACGCAGTCGCCCACGCAGTATGTGGACCCGCGCATCAGCGCCAGCGTGCCGATCGCCGTGGCTCAGCCGGGCTCGATGATTGACCAGCAGGCGACGGCGGCGACCGAAGGCTCGACCGCGAGCCCGACGAAGACGAGCGAGAACGAACTGCGCTGGCAGCGGATCGAGGCCGCGGCGTCGCAACTGGAGAAGCTCGCGCCGCTGCTGGAACAGATGTTCGCGACGCCGACCACGCAGCCGGCGGAGGCCTGGCCGGGCGATACGGGCGGGGAGTGAGCGAAGGGGCCGAGGGTTCGAGTGCTTTTTGAAGGGAGCGACCGATGCCGGAAAAGCCGACGGATGACCAGCTTTGGAACAAGTTTCAGCACCACGCACCGATCAACGATCAGTGCGAGCGATACGCGGCCATCCGGCTCGCGGCGTATGAGTTCGCCAAGGTCGTGCGCGACTCGACGCCGTGCTCGCCGGAACAGACACGGGCGTTCAACGAGATTCACGTGGCGATGATGCTGGCGAATGCGGCGATCGCCCTGAACGAATAGGCGGACCGATGGCAGCACGGGTGATTGATGCGAAGTACTCGACGCTCGTCGGCACGCCGGCGGAGATTCGCGAGCTCGTGCTGCTGCTCGCCGGCGGCGGGAAGGATGCCGCGGTGGTGGACCTGAAGTTTTCGAACTTCGTGGTGACGGCGAGGCCGGTGGATTCGAACGTGATCGCGAAGGCGCTCGAAACGACGCCGAGGGTGCAACGGGCATGAGCGACGCGGCGGAAAACCCGGCGGTGGTGGACGCGATGCGGCGGCTCACGAATCGCGTGTTTCTGCGGACGCCCTGCGAGACGACGCTCTCCGTCATCGCCGAGGCGACCGACAAGACGACGCGGATTCGTTTTGAGCTTTCCCGGAATGGCGTCGTCACGCGGGCCTTTCGCTCACCGACGATTCTCGGCGGCACTGCGGCTGAGATTGAAAAGGTCGCGGATGGCGTGGCGGTCGAACTGACGACGCCGCTTCGGCGGCAGGAGCGAAAGCGGCGTGGCAGGCGTGAATAGACAGGCAGGCATCAACCGGCGCGGCGGCATGCTGATCCTCTTCGTGATCGGCCTGCTCGTGGCGCTGATGGCCCGGCTGATCTGGATCGGTCGGACTCTTGCGGAGTGAGTCATGAACAAGTGGACCGGAATCGGAGCGACGGTCGGCGGACTGCTTGCCGCTGTCGCCGTGACGACACTGTCGGCGAACCAGGTGGATGTCGGCACGCACTGGGTCGAGACGATCGGCGGCGTGGCCGCAGGCATCGCGGCCCTGGCGACGGCGTTCCTTGCGGCGGTGAGGGCGAAGCGAAACTCGTGACGCTCGACCTCGCCGAGTTTGACCGCCGGCTGGCGGCACACATGGACGCCGCGAGGAAACACGGCGGACCGGCGGTGACCAAGAGCACGGATTTCTATGGCGGCGAACTGGAGGCCGCGGACGTGAGGCAGCGGGTGATTGAAACGTGTCAGGCGGCGGGCATTCGCGGCGAGTTTACGACGCCGATGTTCAGCTCGCGGAAGAGCCTGAGACTGTGGAGCGCGTGACGGATGTTCGGACACCTGGAAATGCGGGCGATCGGCCTACTGCTCGTGGAGTCGAGCGGCGCGCGAAACATTCGCGCCGCCCTGTCGTCCGCCCATGTGCAATGGCTCCGCGAGCAGGGACTTGCGACCGACGAGGGTGAGTTGACCGAAGACGGCAGGCTGCTCGCTCATTGCACCCTGACGAATGTCGAGTTCGCGCTCCGGCCGAATGCGAAGAAGCGGCATGGCGAAGGAACGTAACGCAGCCGAACTGGCGGCGGTGGCCGCCCGCGTGCTCGCCGCGATGAAAGGGCGCGGCGCCTACGGTCGGGCCAAGGCCGTGACGCAGCGAGAGATCGCGGCAACCGCGGGCACGAATACGCGGGTGCTCCAGGAGGCGACGGCCGAGCTCGTGAAGCAAGGCGTGCCGATCGCGACGACGTGCGGAAGCCCGCCGGGCATGTTCCTGGCCCAGACGGTGACGGAGCTTCAGGAGTACAGCGAACAACTGCACGCGCGAATCGTCGGCAATGCAGTGCGACTCAAGGGTGTGCGAAAGATGTGCAGAGAGTGGCTTGAGAGAATGGCGGTGGAACCGGGCGGGCAGCGGAGGTTGTTTGTGTGAGCTTCGAAACGATCGTGGCTATCGCCCAGCTTTTCATTGTTCCGGCGGTGGGATGGCTCCTGAAGAACTCCATCGGTCGCATTACCGATCGCATTGACCGCCTAGAGGTGCGGACACAAAAGGCTGAAGACGGACTCGAAAAGAAAGTTCAGCGGGAGGACTTCATTCGCGAGAACGCGAGATTTCGGTTGACGCTCGAAAAGCTCACCGAAGGTCAGGCGCGGATCGAGGGCAAGATCGACAGCGGGTATCGAATCGCGGCGGCGATCGAGCGGCTTGCGGACGACAAGGAACGGAGAGTTTGACGAAATGGCGAAGACGCTTCGAAACAGCCAGATCAGGCGCGACCGGCGCGGCATCATGGCACTCCTTCGAATGTGCTACCCCGGATCGATGGAAGGCGAGGAAGTCTACACCACGATTGTAGACTCCAACCCGACCTACGAGAGGAGTTATCTCGTGAAGGACATGAACTACCTTCACGAAAAGGGCTATGTCAGCTTCAGGGGCAACGCGGGCATCGACGTGATGCGAATCTCCGTTCAGGACTGCTCCTTTAAATTGACGGCAAAGGGCACCGAGGTGGCGGATCAGATTGTGGATGACCCGGCATTGGATATCTGATGGCGAAGCGTGGACGAAAACCCAACGTCGCAACCATGTCCGATCTGGATGAGTCGCTGCACAACCAGATCGACGAGGCGGCGCGGTCGTATGGCGACGAGAGCGCGGCATCCATCTACCGCCGCTTCGGCCTCGCCCAGCGCGGCATTCTTCTGAACACGTTTCAGAAGTACGTCACCACGCTTCGCAAGGAGATCGCCGGCGAGCGGATCAACGCGACGCTCAGAAACATCGGCGACTCGGAGCCGCCGACGTGGGATGAGATCGACCGCATTGCACGAATCTCCGCGCTGGAGCGCCTTCGGGCCGGCGACGCCAAGGTGTACGAGCTCGTGCTGCTCTCCAAGAGCCGCCGCGAGCATGACAAGCTGGAACTGGAAAAGGCCGCCGAATCCCGGGCGGAGGAGTTGCATCGAATCAAGCTTGAGCAGGTTTCGAAGACGCTTCGAAAGGACGTCGACGAGAGGACCGAGGGCGGCACGAAGACCCTCAAGCGCGAAGAGGTTTACGACATGATCGACAAGATCATGCGAGGCGAATGATGGCGGCGACGGCGACCCACAACCCGACGCGAGGCAAGACCGGCAAGACGGTCGGCGGAATCCTTCTGCCCTATCAGGTCGCCTGGATCAACGACGAGTCGCCGACCAAGCTCGGCGACAAATCGCGACGAACCGGCTGGACGTGGTGCGAGGCCTACGACGCGGTCTCTCGGCGATTCCGCGGCACCCAGCCCCGCGACATGGACTACTGGTTCTCCAGCGCCGATGAGTCGGCCGCCTATGAGTTCATCCAGTACTGCGCGTTCTTCGCCAAGGACCTCTTCGGCAAAATCGCCGACATCATCATCGAGGAAGTAGACGACAGCGACACCCGCAAGGGCAAGGTTAACGCCTTCGTGATTCGCTGCCCGAACGGCCGGCGCATCACCGCGATGAGCTCGAACCCGCGGCGGTTCCGATCCAAGGGCGGCGACGTGCGCTGTGACGAGTTCGCCTTTCACGACGATGCTGCCGGCATGAACGACGCCGCCTCGCCTTGCACCACGTGGGGCGGCACCTACGCCGTCTGGTCCACCCCCAACGGCGAACTGGCGATGTTCAATCGCTTCGTGCAGAACTGCCGCAAGGTGCTCATCGCCCTCGGCCATGATCCCGACGCGCCGCCGCGCGATCTCGATTATCGCGTGCTTCAGAAGCAGGCGCTGGCGATGCAGCTCACGCCGATCTTTTCCTATCACCGCGTGACGATTCTCGATGCCATCGCCCAGGGCATCGTCGAGAAGATCAACGAAAAATCCACCGGCGCGCCGCAGACGCACGACGAGTTCCTGGCGAACTGCCGGGCGAAGTCGCGCGGCGAGGACGCCTTCCAACAGGAGTACATGTGCGTCGCCAGTGCCGACGCGATGGCGTGGCTGCCTTATAAACTCATCGAGTCGTGCGAGCACGACGACGTGCCGCTGCCGGGCGACGGCTGGAAAAACTACCAGGGCGGGCCGCTCCATGTCGGCTACGACGTGGGCCGGGTGAAGGACTTGTCGGTCGTCGTGATTGGCGAGGAAGTCGGCGACGTGATCTGGCCGCGGTGCATCCTCTCGCTGAGGGGTATGTCGATTCCCGATCAGTACGACCTCGTCTGCCGCGAGCTCCAGGGCCGGCGGCTCGCCCGCATGTGCGTCGATTACACCGGCATCGGCGTCGGCATCGGCGACCTCCTCGTTCGCCGCTTCGGCGAAACGACCGTCGAGAACATCACCTTCACACAGCAAAGCAAGGAGGCGATGGCGGTCAAGCTCAAGCAGACCCTTGAGGATCGAGGCATTCGGCTGCCGCGCGACCAGCGATTCCGCGACGGACTCCACAAGGTGCGCAAGAGTGTGACGGCGACGGGGCATCTGCGGTTCGAGGCCGAGCGGGACGACGCGGGCCACGCCGACGAATTCTGGGCGACGGCCCTGATGGTGCAGGCGCGATCGACGCCGAGCGTGCCGTTTGAATTCATCCCGACGCGCGAGCGGAAGTTTCGGCCGCCGCCGTCGTATGGGAGGTTTTACCTCTGATGGCCGGATTTCATGCCGAGCTTGTGAAGGCGACGCCGGTCGAGAACCCGACGGCCGGCGTGATGCTCGTGCCGCGCCGCGCGGACTTCAACCGGTTCTACGCCGGTGAACCCTCTCCCGAGCGGCTGAAGCAATCGCTCTTGGCCGCCGCGTTCGGACAGCCCGAGGCCCAGTTCGAACTCTACGACAAGATGATCGAGGTCAGCGCCCACATTCGATGCGAATCCGACAAGCGCCGCATGGCCGTCACCGGGCTCGACTGGGACGTCGAATCGGCGTCGATCGTTCTCGAAGGCGATCTGGGCGAGAGCGAGACGGAGCTTGCCGACGAGATCGCCACGCACGTTCGCAGGGTGCTGCGCCGTGTGAAGGGAATGAGCGGCGCGCTCTGCCACGCCATCGAGGCGGTCGGCCGCGGCGTCGCCGCCGTGGAAGTCGAGTGGGCCAAGACGCCGCTGGGCATGGTGCCGATTGCCCTGCATCCGGTCCCGGCCTTCCGGCTTCGCTACGACTACGACGATCCGTGGCGCCTTCGCATCATGATGGGCGAACACGACACCGTCGGCATTCCGGTGGACGAACTGCCGCCGGGCAAGTTCATCGTTCACGCCCCGCGCATCATCGGCGGATCGGCGATTCGCGGCGGCCTCTTCCGGCCGGCGATGTTCTGGTGGATGGCCGGCTCCTACGGCATTCGGTTCCTGATTGACGCCCTGGAAATCTTCGGTCAGCCGTTTCGAACCGTGACGTTCTCCGCGACCGCCTCCGCGCAGGTCAAGCAGTCGATGCTCGACATGCTGGACACCATGGCGCGAAGCGCCGCCGGCATCTTTCCCGAGGGCTCGAATTTTCAGGTGCATGAGGCGGGCGTCACCGGCAACGCCAAGTGGCCGCAGATGCAGCTGGTGGACCTCGCCAATGCTGAGATTTCGAAGCTCTTCGTCGGGGCCACGCTGATGACGCAGGTCGGTGAGGCCGGCGGCAACCGGGCACTCGGCGAAGTCCAGGACGAGATTCGCCAGGACATCCGGGACGACGACATCGCGGCCGAGTCGGACACGTGGAGCGAGCAGCTGGTGCGATGGATCGTGGCGATGTCGCCGTATGCGGCCAAGGGCGGCATGGACCTCTTGCCGCGCTTCCGCCGCGTCGTGCCCGAACCGCTCGACGACAAGGCCGACGCCGAGCTTCTGGATCGTGCGGTCAATCGCTGGGGAATGAAGGTGCCCGTGAGTCACGCCGTCGAACGATTCGGGATTCCCGTCATTGAAGGGCAGGACCCTGATGAATCGCTACCCGGTGCGCCGTCGATTGGCGATGACTTCAGCCAGGGGCTTTCGCAGGACCTCACGATCTCGAACGCGGAACAGGTCAGTGCGGCCCGGCGCAAACTTCAGGAACTGGTCAGACGTCGGCGCTCGCCGGCGGCCCGGCTTTCGACGTGGTTGTTTGCGGCGATTGCTCTGAGTGCGGCCCACACCTCAAACGTCGTCGCGGCGGTGAACGCCTTCATCGAGAAGCGGCGGACGCTCGAAGCCGCCCTGGCCGATCTGCCGGAGGTGTTTGATCAGTTTCCCACGGATGAGATGCAGGGATTGCAGGAGCATTTCCTGATTGCGTCGAAGCTCGCCGGCATGGCCGAGGCCAACGAGAGGCTCGATCGCCGCGGGCGTGGCCGCCGCTCGGCGAATTCCGACGTCGCGGTGAACGCCGAGATTGACTTCGGGCGGATTCCGTTCGAGGCGGCGATCGAGGCGATGCGCGATCGGATCGGGCTCACGCCCGATGAGTTCGAAGCGCTTGAGGCCGAGGCGCGGTCGCGGGCTTGGCGCGTCGCCGGCGTTCACGATATGGGCGTGCTGGCGACGATTCACCAGGCATTGGTCAAGTCGGTCGCCAATGGCGAGACCTCGCGCGACTTCCGAAACCGGCTGCCGGCGATGGTCGAGGCTGCGGGGTGGAGCGGCGAGAACCCCTGGCACGCGGACCTCGTGCACTTTCAAAACTTCATGATGGCGCATGCAGCCGGCCGCTATGCCGAGTACCAGGAGTTCGGCGCGGCCGGCTGGCGGTTCGTCGCCAACGGCGACTCGTGCCCAATCTGTGCACCGGTCGTCGGCAAGGTCTTCGCCCTCTCGGATCGAAAGTACTTCCCGCCGCTGCACTTCTGGTGTGACTGCGAAGACGAGGTGGTCTTTGATGGCGAGGTCGATACGTTCGACTCCGAAGCGGCTGTCAAGAATCCGGCACTGGCCGAGGCGCTCAAGAAGAAATCCGCATTCAAGTGGGACCCGGCGGCCTACGCCAATACCGAGCCGGTGAGGCTCGGCGGGTTCCCCGAGGATCTGCGGCCGGTGTTTAAGAAGTTCGCCGAGGGTCGCGGATGGGAGGTGTCCGAATGAGTCGGCAGGTGATTGTTGCGAACAAGCTGGCCAAGGAAGCGGACCCGCCCTCGCGGATTCTGGTGATTCCCGCGG
>CALLKH010000419.1 GCA_938008425.1 uncultured Planctomycetaceae bacterium
GTTCGAGTGGTGCCGTTGGCCGCCACCGAGTCCACGCGCCAGTAGTAGATCGTTCCGGCCGTCAGCGGTCCCGGGCTGATCACCGATGCGGCGGTCGCCGTTCGCGTCGTCGTGCCGAGCAGCATCGTGCTCGTCGAGCCGTCCACATCAGCCTGGTTGACGCCGAAGTAAACCTCATTCGTCACCGCGCCGACGCCCGAATTCCAGGTGAGCGTCGTGCCGAGCGCGATGCCGGTTTCAAAGTTGCCCGGCATCGGGTTCGACGCCTGGCCCGGCGCCGTGCGGAAGCTCCACACCTTGCCCTTGGTCACGCCGTCAGTCGTCACCGAGTCCACGCGCCAGAAGTAGAACGTCTGGCCCGTCAGAAGGATCGAAGGCTGGAACATCGAGCCGCCGCCGATCGGGAAATTCCCCTCGTACTCGGCGCTGGCGGTGGTCGCGTTCGTAACGCCGTCCATCGACGTGCCGAAGAACACGTCGTGCGACTCCGTGCCCGCGCCCGCGGTCCATGTCAGCGTCGGCGTCAGTGAGACACCCGTCGCGCCGTTCGCGGGAGCCGGGTTGGTCGCCTGGCCCGCGCCGGTGGTGAAGGCCCAGACTTCGCCCTTCGACGTTCCGCCCGTGCCGACGGAATCGATTCGCCAGTAGTAGGTCGTCGAGGCCATGAGTTCCATGGGCTGAAATCGGTTCGTCATCACCGTCGCGCGGAAGATGCCGGCCGAGGCGGGCGTCGCGTTGAACACATCCATCTCGTTCGTGCCGAGATAGACCTGTGAACTGGTGGCGCCGTTTCCGACGGTCCAGCCGAGGTCCTCGTTCACATCGACGCCGAGTTCGTCGTCCATCGGCATCGGATCGGTCGCGCGACCGGTCTGCGTCCGGAACTGCCAGATGATGCCTTTGGTCACCGTGTTGTCGGCGGCGATTTCGTCGATGCGCCAGTAGTAGACCGTATTGGGGTCGAGTTCGGCGCCCGGCGTAAACGTCTCATTGCCGAGCAGCTGCGTTCCGATGAACTCCGCGCTGCCGCGGTTCGCGCTGTCCGCCGCGGCGAACGATCGCGCCAGATAGAGATCGTGCATCACGGCGCCATCGCCGGCCGTCCACGAGAGCGTCGGCAGCAATTCAACGCCGATCGCGCCGTTGGCGGGCGTGATGGGCATCGCGGCCTGACCCGCTCCGGTCGAGAAGGTCCAGATCGTACCCTTCGTTTTGCCGTCCGCGTTCACCTCGTCGATGCGCCAGAAGTAGCTCATCGCGCCCGAGAGCGGCATGGGCGGCGTGAAGTTCGTGCCGGTTTGATTGCCGCGGAAGATGCCCGCCGACGACGTGTCGGCCGCCATCACCAGTGCCAGATCGGTGCCGAGATACACGTCATGCGACGTCGCGCCTGCACCGGCCGTCCACGACAGCGATGCACCCAGGGCGACTTCCGTCGCACCGTCGATCGGCGTCGGAGCGGTCGCACGAACCGGCGACGTGGTGAACCGCCAGAGCGGTCCCTTTGTTCGACCGCCCGGACCGCGGGCGTCCACGCGCCAGAAGTACTGCGTATTGCCCATCAATTCCGAGGGCGTGAAGTTGGTCACCGTGACGGTTCCCTGGAATTCCGCATCGTCGCCGGTCGCGGTGTCCACGTCCGACTGATTGGTTCCAAGGAAGACGTCATACCGATCGGCGCCCGACGCCGCCGACCAACTGAACATCGGCTCCAGGGAAATCCCCTTCGCGCTGTTGGAAGGTGTCGGGCCCGTGACCGCCGCGGGCTCGCTGCCCGTCGTGAAGCTGCGGATCGATCCGGTGGTGAGTCCGCCGGGGCCCATCGCGTCGATTCGCCAGAAGTACAGCGTATCCGGCTCGAGCGAGCTCGCCTCTACGATGTTGAACGTCGTGAACTGAACATCCTGCGTCGCCCGACGCGCCGATGCGTCGCCGGACACGACGGCCGACTGGGTTCGACTCAGATACACCGTGAAAGTCGTCGTCGGACCGTTGCCGCCGACGTTCCAGCTCAACTGGGGATTGATGTCGACATTTGTCGCATTGTCCGCCGGCGTGAACGCGCCGACGACCTGGCCCGGCGGCGCGATGGTCGTAAAGCTCAGCACATCGCCCTTGGTCGTGCCGCCCGGCCCGATGGTGTCCACGCGCCAGAAGTAAGTCGTGGCGCCGAGCAGCGGCGCGGGGTCGAACGTCGTTACCGCGAGCACCATTCTGAATTCCGGGCTCTGCCGGTCGGCCTCGGCCACATCGACCGCATCCGTGCCGAGATAAACGTCAAACTGCTCGACGCTCGGCGGCGCGGTCCAGGTGAGAATCTGTTCAATGTTGATGTTGCCCTGCGCGTCCGCGGGCGTGGCCGACATGATCTTCGGCGGCTTGCCGGCGGTGCGGAACCGCCAGACCGCGCCCTTTGTCGTTCCGCCCGTGCCGATCGCATCGACCCGCCAGAAGTACTCGGTATCGGCAAGAAGCTCGCCGTCGAGTTCGGCATCGTCGTCCGACGGATCAAACTGATTATCCGTCACATTCCCGGCGAAGACGTCGTCGTCGTCCTCGGTGGCATCTTCAACGGCAGCCTGCGACTTGCCAAAGAACACGTTGTGGCTCGTCGCGCGCTCGCCGGCGGTCCAGCTCAACACGGCATCCACGCGCGCCGATGTCGACCCATTGCCGGGCACCGGGCTCTTGGCGGCCGCGGGCGTCTTCGCCGTCTTGAACTCTCGAACGACGCCCTTGGTCTTGCCGAGCGTATTGACGCCGTCTACACGCCAGAAGTAGGTCGTATCCGGATCGAGCGCGTCGGGTGTAAATTTCGACGCCGTCTGATTGCCCTGGAAGATATCCGCCGTGCTGGTCGTCGCGTCCTCGACCGCCTGTTCATCCGTACCGAGATAGACATCAAAGCTGTCGGTCAGAATTCCGGACGCCCAGCGAATCTCAATGTCCACTGCCACATCTTCGGCATTATCAGCCGGGAAGGCGGATGAGATCAGGCCCGGGAAGTCCTCGGGGTTCGGAATCGGCGCAGGTCCGCCGTCATCGTTCTCAAGCACCGTGATGGTCGTCTCGATCGAATCGACGAGGCCCGCCGATCCGAAAATGTATGCGGTGACAGGATACTGGCCCGGCGCGGGATATCGGTGCGACATCGTGGCGCGATCCTGCGGACCCTCCACGAAGCCGCTTCCGTCGCCGAAGACCCAGTTCACCCGGGCGACCGCCGACGGATTCGCCACGGCGCTTTCCACCGACAGCGCAACCGTGTAGTTCGTCTCCTCGAAGAGCTGCACGGCCGTAATCTGCCCGAACGGCAGAAGAATCGGCTGCACGGTGTCACACCCGGTGAGCGCCGCGAACAACGCCGCAAACATGGACGGCATCAACACGGCTTTACGAATGAACGATTTCGAATCTGTCACGGCTAATTCTCCCTCGCGCGGGACCCTGCGCCCCACCCTTCATCGTGATGTCGCTCGAAGAGACTGATGCACACCGCCGCACCTGTGGCACGCTGCCCAAGGCGGTTTCCTAAACGGCTCGTTTTTCGAGTCGAATGAAGACTGCGAGCGGTCTTGTATCCGCCCCCCCGGGTATTGGAATCGCGCTGTCGCCTGCGACTCCTCCCGCGCTACGTCGGCGTGCAAAGTGCCCCAAGCATGTGCCCGCGCCGCGCGGATTGAATACGTTCCAGTCTACGTCGTTGAAACCGGCCGTTCAAGCCGGGGATCGCGCGCAACCTCAGGGACCGCCCCAAATTGGGACGTAATGCCCTCTCCGATGCCCTGCCGATTTCAGGAATCGACTGATGAGAACGGAACCGCTCGACGGATCAACCCCGATCGCTCACGTTTTCGGCCGACCCACCTTCGCCTCGGTCCCCGACACCAGACGCCCGATATTGGCCCGGTGACGAACGAAGACCACCACCGCCGCAGCCAGTGACAGCCCGAGAAGCGGATAATGGTCTGACAGCGTCCAGCCCATCGGCTGTGACAAACCCACTAGCGCACAGGGTACGGCCAGCGCTGCGAGCAGCGAGCCGAGTGAGACATAGCGGGTCGCAAAAACGGTCACGATCCAGACCGCCAGTGCGACCAGCGCCGGCAGCGTCAGATAAGGATATATGCCCAGGATGACGCCAAGCGACGTCGCCACGCCCTTGCCGCCCTTGAAGCGCAGATAGATCGGCGCGGTGTTACCGACGACGCAGCAGAGTCCGGTACCGAGCCAGATCCAGTCGAGCGAGATCGCGCCGAGGTCCGCGCCGGTCGCGCGAAGGAACGGCTCGGCGCCGACCGACGTCGACGCGCCTTTGATCGCATCAAGGACAAGTACCAGGATGCCCCACTTCCGGCCCATCACGCGGCCGACGTTGGTCGCGCCGTAGTTGCCGCTGCCCTGCTTGCGGATATCGACGCCCTTCATCGATGACACGATCAGGCCGATCGGAATCGCTCCGACCAGGTAAGACGCCACAAAGAGTGCGATAATCTGAAAGCTCAATCAATCAGCCCTTCCCGACGCCACCACTCCACCGTGGGCACGCCGTATCGTCGAGTGCACTGCAACCCTGGCATCGCTAGTCCGCGTCCGCATCCGGCAGAAACTCCTCCAGCGCGCCCACCTTCGCGCCGTCATTCACCGCCGCCGTCACCCAGGACTGCCAGTGCTCCATGCGATCCATGTCCTCGCCCAGAATCCAGGGGTGAAACAGCACCGACACGAAATGCTTGTTGACCAGCGCCTTGCGCAGCACCCGGAGGTGCTTCGAGATGGTCGCGTCGCGGGTGTCCTCGCTTCGACGCAGATGTCGATCGTCGGTGTACACCGGAATTCTGAAGAGCGGCTGCGGCTCGTTCAACAGAAGATACGGGTGCTTCGCATGGTCGTGCTCCGAGTTGTAGCGGAAATTCTGACCCGCCAGCGCGTCGCAGAGGCGCATGTCGGTGTCCGAGTGCGGCGATCGAAAGCCGATCGGGTGAAGCCCGCGCTTGGCAAACGCCGCCCGGCAGGAAAAAACGAGCTGCCGCACCGCCTCGTCGGTGAGTTCCTTCGGCTTCTCATCCTCGAAACCGAGCACCGCGATCTCGTGCCCCTCGTCGCGCAGGATCGACAAATTGTCCGGCGCCACGTCGCACAGTTTCGCCGGGCAGTGAAAAGTCGCCCGCACGCGAAGATCGCGAAGCGTCTTGAGAATCATCTTCATGCCGACGTCGAACAGGTATTCGCTCTCATACAGAAGCCCGCGCTGATAGTTGAAGCACAGCCCGATTCCCGCCCGGGCCTCCTGTCCCGATGCGACCGGCGCAGACGCGGGGCCCGTGGCCTTGCCCCTCAGTTTGTCCATCAAACGACCGAACAACCGTCCATCCCCTTCTCTAACCGTCGCGTCAGCGCGGCGCCGCCTCACAGCGTTTTCGCTCCGCAATCTCCTGAAACAGCGCGTCCAACTCCGCGACGTGCCGCGCCATGCTGATCCGCTCGCGCAACTTGACGCCGTTCTCCGACATTCGCCGGCGCAGCTCCGGCGACGCCAGTTCCGTGATCCGACGCGCCCACATGCCGACATCGTCGGGCGTTTGAATCACGAACCCTTCGCGGCCGTCGTGGATCACTTCGGACGCGCCGTTGAACGCGGTGGTGATGGCGGGCACGCCGAAGTAGAGCGACTCCAGCACAACACGGCTGCACGGATCGTAATAGGTTGGATGCACGCAGACGTCGGTCGCGGCGAAGAAGGCCGCCGCCCGCTGGGTGGGGCCCATGAACGTCACATGGCTGCCGAGCCGAAGCTCCGAGACGCGCCGCTGAAATGGCACGACGTTGTCGCGCCCCGCCACGAGCAGATGAAACTTCGAAAAGCCGGACACCACCATGCGCGAAAGCGTGTCGATCAGCGGGTGCAGCCCTTTGAGCCGGAAGTTGTGGGCGATGAAGAGAAGCAGCAGCGTGTCGTCGGCCAGATTCAGCTCGCCGCGCACCTCCCGCCGCATCGCCAGCCGTTCCTCTTCGTCGGGGATGCGCGGGTTCACGCCGTTGTAGATCACCCGCACGCGCGGCTCGCCCACGCCATAGTACTGCTCGCACTGCTTCGCCACGTAATTCGACACGCACGCGATCACCGGGCCGCCCTCCCGGAACGTTCGTCGCTCGAGGTCGATCATCGACCGCTGCTTCACGTTCAGCGCCATGAGCGCCCGCTTGAGCAGCCGGCGCGACGCCGTCTTTCTCGTGAACACATTGCGGGCCATCGTCTCGGCCAGGAGACCGCCGCGCGGCTGGTAGACATCCGCTTCGGGCATGAGGGAAATGGCGTGAACGACGTCAAACCCCTGCTCGCGAACGAACGCCGCCGCCCGCCGCGCGAACACCGCCACCCGCCGGGCGGGGATCATCGACGATGACTTAATCGTGTGAAACGTGAGGTCCGGAAGCGACTGCGAATTGGTCGTGGTGATGATATGAACATCGTGCCCGCGGGCCACGAGCTCGTCGCCC
>CALLKH010000420.1 GCA_938008425.1 uncultured Planctomycetaceae bacterium
GAGTCGCAACTGGAAAGTCATGGTTGCGTCAAACGGGAGCGCCAGTCAGAGCCGGGCTGTCTCAGCCCGGTGATGATACGACGGTATCGTTTCGATCCGCTGAGCGAGGTCAAACGCCTGGACTGTCGCTCGTCACCGCCCCGAGGACGGGGCGGCTCCGAATACTGCGCTCGATTCGACGATTTGAATACAGGCGATCAATCCCACTCCCGCAAACCGTGAAGGCTCCTGATTGACGTCAACTTCGGGCAGTTGCCAGGTGGCTTGCCCAATCGTGTTTCTGCGATCAAACTTCCCACGTAGACATTCAACGATGTTCATGAAGAGTGATTCGAGACAACGACATGCCCCCGTCAACCGAAAAGCCCGTGGTGTTCCTCGAAGGCGAGCGAATTTATCTGCGCCCGCTCGAGATGGCCGACGAGAAAGTGATGCGCCGCTGGTACAACGATGAGCCGACGCGCGTATACCTGGAGTCGTACTGGCCGATCACCGAGTCGTTTGAAAGAAAGTTCATCGAAGGCCTCGGTGCGGACCAGTCGCGGATCTCACTCGTCGTCGTCACGAAAAAGGGCCACCGGCTCATCGGCGGCGTGGGCGTGCGGTTCATTCGATGGAAGGATCGCTCGGCCGAGTTCGGCATCACCATCGGTGAGGCCGACGCCCGCGGCCAGGGCTACGGCGCGGAGGCGACATTGCTTATCCTGCGATATTGTTTTCGCACGCTGAATCTGAATCGCATCCAGCTCGGCGTGTGGGACTTCAACGAGCCGGCGATCCGTTCGTATGAGAAGCTCGGATTCACACTCGAAGGTCGACAGAGGCAGCACGGCTTCGTCGATGGCCGCTATGTTGATCAGCTGATCTACGGCATGCTGGCATCGGAATTCGAAACCCTGCATGGCCGTGCGTCCGCGAGCGCCGCACGTCGGGACGGCCGAAGGAAGGTGCGAACATGATTCGACGCGTCTAAGAGGAGACGGCTCAGCGAAACGTCCTTGATGGCGAACTGCAACCCTGCTCGCTTTCTCCGCGAACCGGGTTCTATCGGACAGGCTGCTGCGAGACGGGTCCGGATGATCTCGGCGTGCATTCCGTCTGCGTGGTGATGACGGAGGACTTTCTCGAATTCAGCCGGTCGCGCGGAAACGATCTTTCGACGCCCAATCCCGCCAACGGATTTCCCGGTCTCACCCCCGGCGATCGATGGTGCATTTGCGCGCTTCGATGGGTGGAGGCGCTTCGCGCCGATGCTGCGCCGCCGGTGATTCTGGCTGCGACAAACGCCGCGACGCTCGAATTCGTCTCGCTCGATGATCTGCAGGAACACGCGATGATCGAGGAGTGAAAGTTCATCGGGCCCTTGAACCATGTCCACGGACTGACAGCCATCTGGCATTAATGACTTGCCCGGCGGCGGCAACCCTCGAATGATCGATGGGGCGCTCTTTGTGCGCCCCGGTGCCTCAGGCCATGCCGAGCGCTTCGGCCGCCTTCTGGCCGATATCCGCCGGCGATTCCGCGACGCGGATGCCCGCCGCCTTGAGCGCCGCGATCTTGCTCTCGGCCGTGCCCTCGCCGCCGGAAATGATCGCGCCGGCGTGGCCCATGCGCTTACCCGGCGGGGCGGTTCGGCCGGCGATGAACGCGACCACGGGCTTTTTGACCTTCGCCTTGATGAATGCCGCGGCGTTCTCTTCGTCGTTGCCGCCGATCTCGCCGATCAGAATGATGGCATTGGTTTCGGGGTCGTCGTTAAACATCGTGAGGAGCTCGATGTAGTTGAGTCCCTTGACGGGATCGCCGCCGATGCCGACGCAGGTCGTCTGGGCGATCTTTCGCGTCGAGCACTGCCAGACGGCTTCATAGGTGAGTGTGCCGCTGCGCGAGATGATGCCGACGTTCTTCGAACCATTCGATGGTGCAGTGTGAATGTAGCCGGGCATGATGCCGATCTTTGCCTGGCCCGGGGTGATGACGCCGGGGCAGTTCGGGCCGACGAGCTTGGCCCCGGTGTCCTCGATGAACTTCTTCGCCCGGACCATATCCATCGTCGGCACGCCCTCGGTGATCAGCACGATCAGCTTGATGCCGGCCGCTGCGGCCTCCATCGCGCTGTCGGCGGCATAGGGGGCGGGAACGAAGATCAGCGAGCAGTTGGCCCCGGTCTCCTTGATGGCCGCCTCGACCGTGTCAAAGACGGGCAGGCCATGTTCGCTCTTGGTGCCGCCCTTGCCGGGGACGACGCCGCCGACGACCTTGGTTCCGTAATCCAGGCACTGCTGACTATGAAATCCGCCGGCCTTGCCGGTCAGTCCATGGGTGATGACGCGGGTGTTCTTGTCAACGAGGATGCTCATGTTCCGTTCCTGTGAATTTCTTCGTTCGATTCGTAACGTCGGGAGGGGATTCTAAGGGCGAGTGGCGAAGAGGGGAAATAGGCGCAGGACGCGTGAAAAAATGCAAATTAGTACTTGAAGAAGGGTCCGGGAGTTCGAGGGGCGGAGTGACTCGGAGATCGGCCCATCTTGGAGACGGTTTGCAAGATCGGGGCGCCGTCAGTGGATGAACTCCCGCTCATCCGGTGTGGCGTCGTGCGTTCGCACCTTGGGCTGGCCCTTGAGCCATTCGCGGTGGCTCGAGTCGGCGGTGTTGAGCGGTTCGATGTGGACCGTCGTGCGTGAGGCGGGCCATTTGCGGGTGATGGCCTCCTCAATCTCGTGGCCCAGGGCGTGGGCCGTGGCGACGGTCGTCTCCGGCATGACGACAAGGTGCATCTCCACGTGCCGCTCCACGCCGGCGCGGCGGGTGCGGAGGCCGTGCACCTCGACGAACCGCGCGCCGAACTGCTGCACGATCACCGCCAGCTCTTCGACTTCGCTTTCGGGCAGCGATTCATCCATGAACTGGCTGTACACCTCGCGAAGGATGTGCAGCGCGATGCCGACGAGGCAGACCGCAACCGCGACCGCCAGGATGGTGTCCATGATCGGCTTGTGGGTCCACGACCCAAAGAGCAAACCCAGGGCCAGTCCACCGGTGATGTAGATGTGCGTGCGAAGGTGGAGCGCCTCGGCCAGCACGGCCGGTGACTTCGTCTCCCGGGCCTCGCGCATCAGGTAGAGCGAGATGACGTAATAGAATATCGACGCCAGTGCCATGACCAGGCACACAAAAACGGGAATGACCGGCGGGGCCTCGCCGCGAATGAGACGGCCGACGGATTCGTAGGCGATGGCGATGCCCGCCGCCATGACGAACGACCCTTCGACCGCCGCGCCTAGCGCTTCGAATTTGCCGTGGCCGTAGGGATGGGAGCGGTCGGCCGGCCTTGCCGCCATGAGTACGGCGAAGAGAACGATGACGGAGTCGAAGCCGTCGAGGAAGGTGTGAATGCCCTCGGCCAGCAGGCTCTGAAGCCCGAGGAACCAGCCGAGCCCGATTTCGACGACGCAGACGAGCAGGCTGGCGGCGATGCAGACCTTCACGGCGCGCAGGCGGCGCCGTGTTTCGACCAATTCGATCGCCTGTTTGCTGCCGTCGTGCGACAAGGGTTGCGCGTCTCCGGGGTTCGCACCTGTGCGGAGGGGCGGCTATACTTCGCCCCTTCGTTCAGGATGCGTCGCCACACTGATGAGGTCAACGGCGGACCCCGATACCCATGGCCGAGCCCGTCGCCACCGTCATTATCCCAAATTATAACGGCATGCGCTATCTGCCGCGCCTCCTTGAATCGCTCCAGCGGCAGAGCGAACCGCGGCTGGTCGTGTCGATTGTTGACGATCAGTCGAAGGATGAGAGCGTGGCGTATCTTCGCGAGAAATGGCCGGATGTGCGCGTACAGGTGAATGAGCGGAATCTGGGTTTCGCGGGAACGTGCAACGCCGGGCTGCGCGCCGCTACGACGCCTTTTGCAATTCTTCTCAACAACGACACGCACGTGGATGAGCATTGGCTGGCCGAGGGGCTCGCCGGGTTTGATCGCGAGGATGTCGGGTCGGTCGCGTCGCTGGTTTTGCTGGCGGAGCCGCCGCATTTGATTGACACCGCGGGCGATGTCTATTCGGTCGTGGGCGGGGCGGTGAAGCGGAATCATCTTCAGCCGCGCGGGACGGCCGCGGCGCTGCCGGGCGATTGCTTCTCCCCGAGCGGGGCGTCTGCGTTTTATCGCCGCGAGGCGGTGATGAAAGTCGGGCTGCTCGATGAGCGGTTCGAGAGCTACTACGAGGATGTCGACCTCGGGTTTCGTCTTGCCTGGGCGGGGTATCGATGCCGGTTCGCGCCGAAGTCGATCTGTTTTCACCATCTGAGCCAGTCGTACAGCCCGAAGGGATGGCGGTATCACTTCAATTCCGCGCGGAACGCCCAGATCGTCTGGCGTGCCAATGTTCCGGCATCAGTGCGGCGGCGGCATGTCGTCGGCCGGACGATGTTTCTCGCATTGCAGGCGGCTAACAAGCTGCGGCAGGGGTGTTTGAAGCCGTACCTGGCGGGGCGTTGGGCGGCGCGGCGGCACCTTGAGCACATCGCCGAGAAGCAGTCGGCGCTGCCGGTCGGGGATGCGGTGGCCGTTGAGCGGGTTGCGTCGAGGCTTGAGCGCGACTGGTGGGGGCTGCATGTGGGTTCGCGGTTTTCGAAGGCGACGACCGG
>CALLKH010000421.1 GCA_938008425.1 uncultured Planctomycetaceae bacterium
GCTGATCGAGCCGGCGAAGTCAGCCGTCGACGCATACCCGTTCTGGTAACTCGCACGATAATCCGCCAGCGCCGAGAAGAACGCGGCATCCCCCATCACCCGCCGAAGCATGTGAAGCACCCAAGCGCCCTTGTTGTAAACGTCATTGGTGCTGAAGATCGCGCCGACGGAATCGATCGATGTTCGATACACCCGTGAATTCGGGCTTGAAGGCCGCCGTGCATTGACCCGGCTCCAGTAGGAGGCGATGCCCCCGCCCGGCTTGATTTCGCGATAAAGGGCTTCCGAGTAGCTGGCGAATCCCTCGTTGATCCAGATGTCGAACCACGACGAACAGGTGATCTCATCGCCCCACCAGTGATGAGCCAGTTCGTGGGCCATGATGTCGCTGTAGTTGTCAACGCGAAACATGCTGGAGATCGTCTGATGCTCCATGTTGGCGCCGAGGCCGCCCGCACCGCCCGTTTCCGCAACGCCGTATTTCTCATTCAGGAACGGATAAGGACCGAAACGCTGACCCATTCGATCGAGCATGACCGGCAGTTCGTCGCAGCCGGCCTTGTAGGCGGCAAAGGGCGCGTTCGAACCTGTGTCCCAGTGATCGGGGTAGAGATAACAAGCCACCGGCATGTTGGCCGGGCCGCCGCTTCCAACGTAGTTGTAGTTGATCGTGTAGATTCGGTAGTCGGCAATCGCGAGCGATGCGAGGTATGCGTTCATCGGGTTGATCTCGCTCCACTTGTACTTCGTGCGATTACCCGAGAGCGCCTCCGTTCCCTCATCGATGCCGTTCGACGCGACCTTCAGCGGATTCGGCACCGTGCAGTGCATCTGCATCGTCGCCTTGTCGTTCAGCTGATCCTTGCAGGCCCACCAGGTTCGCGCGTAGTACGGCTCCGACAGCGTGCCGATGATCAATGCGTCATCGCGCGTCCACCACTTGAACGCACCGAAGCCGCCCGTCTCGGGATACCCCTGGTAGCTGACGGCCACCTGAAATTGCTCGCCGTCGTTATAGGGTCGATCCAGCGTGACAATCACGGTGTCGCCGGCGCGGAGCCAGCTCGACACGTTTCCCGTGACGCTGTTCGCGGTGAGGATGCTGTGAAGATCGACCGTGAACGTGGTGAGGCCGTTGACGGCGGCGCGAACGGTGATGGTCGTCGTTCCCTGGACGCCGACTGCCATCGGCACGGCGCCGGAGTATTCCGGCAGGATCTCGATCTCCAGCAGGTAGTGCTGAACGTCGGTGTCGGTCAGCGCCTCCCTCGGCACCCCGCCGCGCGGCGCTCCGGGATCGAACGACGGCAGAGCGCGACGCGCGTGGCCGCAGGAAAAATCCCCCTTGCCCTCGTCGATCGGTTCACACGGATCCGCCGGAGCCGCAGCGACCTGCCCGGCTTCCGTGATCACATCCGGCTGCTCTTCATGCCACTGAGAAACGCAAACACACAGGATCAACGCCACCCACGAGTACATCATGATTCCCCGCCTCCACCCAATGCAAGACCGGATTCCTTCGATCTCGCAGACTGCTCACCGTCTGAATTATAACACCCGGAACAATCGAGTCCCAAATCAGCCCCGACCCGGTCCGGCCGAGTCATCGCCCGGTGTGCGATAAGTCCTTGTTCGACAGTTGCGGGCTGCAGTCTGAGCACGAAAACCGTGCGAGCAGCGGCCTTTCCCCTCCCACGCTCTGCGTGACGATCGATACCTGCGCAGATATCCTCATACGACCGGATTTCGGGGTTCGTCGGATGGTCATTCGAAGGGAGAATCGCAGTGGGTTTCAATTCATACGTTCACGCTCAATTCTCACGCCGGGCCCGTATGTCGTTCTTGGCGGTCTTCGCCTCATGGACGACGATCGGCCTGTTCGGCTGTGCAACCGGCCACCGAAGCGATCGCGCCGTCACAACCGCGGCGACCGTGCACGCGGCGCCGCCCGACGCGGACGGTGCATACAAAGCGTACATTCGGGCGAACTACGAAAAGCGGGAACACCGCGTACCCATGCGCGACGGCGTGAATCTCTTCACCCAGGTCTACGCACCCCGGGATGCCACACAGTCGTACCCGATCCTCCTCATTCGAACCCCGTACAGTTGCAGCCCGTACGGCCCCGACGAATTTGACAGAGTCCTCGGTCCCCATCGCGACTATGCCCGCGAAGGCTTCATCTTCGTCAAACAGGACGTTCGCGGCTGTTTCATGTCAGATGGCGAATTCGTCAACATGCGGCCGCACATCGACAGGAAAGCCAGCACCAGCGAGATTGATGAAAGCTCCGACACCTACGACACCATCGAATGGCTGATCAACAACGTGCCGAACAACAATGGCCGCGTCGGCATGTGGGGGATTTCCTATCCCGGCTTCTACGCGGCGGCCGGCATGATCGACGCCCATCCCGCGCTCAAGGCCGTCAGCCCGCAGGCGCCGATCGCCGACTGGTACTTCGACGACTTTCATCACCACGGCGCGTTCTTCCTCCCGCACACGTTCAACTTCATGTCGGTCTTCGCCAGGCCGAGGGACGGCCTGACCACGGAGTGGCGCGAAAAGTTCGATCACAAGACGCCCGACGGCTACCAGTTCTTTCTCGACCTCGGCCCCGTCAAGAATGCGAACGAGAAGTACCTGCACGGCGAGTATCCCGCATGGAACGACATGATCGAACACCCCAATTACGACGACTTCTGGCAGGCCCGAAATCTCCTGCCGCACCTGAACAACGTTGCGCCGGCCGTCATGACCGTCGGCGGCTGGTTCGACGCGGAGGACCTTTATGGCCCGCTGAAAATCTATCGCTCCGTCGAGAAGCGGAATCCCGAGGTGTCCAACGTGCTGGTCATGGGCCCCTGGCCGCACGGCGGCTGGGGCCGGACCGACGGCGATGAACTCGGCAACATCTCCTTCGGCGAGAAAACGTCGAAATACTACCGAACTGAAATGGAGCTGCCGTTCTTCCGACACCATCTCAAGGACGATTCGAAGCTCGATCTGCCCGAGGCGTTCGTATTCGAAACGGGTACGAACGCGTGGCGGCGCTTCGATCAATGGCCGCCGGCGGCAACGCGTGAACGCCGGCTTTATCTCCAGCCTGGCGGTGAGATGGGCTGGCAACCGCCGGAGGCGGCGTCGCCCGCATTTGACGAATACGTGAGTGATCCGGCCAAACCGGTCCCCTTTACCGAGGAGATCGTCACGGGCATGACCAGGGCCTACATGACCGACGATCAGCGCTTCGCCGCGCGTCGGCCGGATGTGCTGGTCTATGCCACGCCGCCGCTCGACGAAGACGTGACGCTCGCCGGTCCCTTGCTCGCGGACTTGTGGGTTTCGACGTCCGGCAGCGACAGCGACTGGGTCGTGAAGTTGATCGACGTGCACCCGGCCGACGCCGAGGACACGCCGGTCAAAGCGCGAACGCGGCCGATGGGCGGCTACCAGATGATGGTCCGCAGCGAGGTGATCCGCGGAAGGTTTCGAAACAGCTACGAAAACCCCGAGCCCTTCGTGCCCAATGAGCCTGCAAACATCAAACTGGAACTGCTTGATATCCTCCACACTTTCAAGGCAGGTCATCGGATCATGGTGCAGATCCAGAGCACCTGGTTTCCGATGGTCGATCGAAATCCGCAGCGATATGTCGAGAATATTTTCCTGGCGAACGAAGACGACTTCGTCAAAGCGACCCATCGC
>CALLKH010000422.1 GCA_938008425.1 uncultured Planctomycetaceae bacterium
CACAAGGACGCCCCGTTTCATATATCTTCATGGCGACGGCCGTTCGCGTCGCCATATGAAGGGGAGAAGTGATGAGAATTGAGAATGTAGAATAATGAATTAAGGGAACTCAGCGGCTTCGCCGCCCCGCCTTCATTCCAAATTCTGCATTCTCAATTCTACATTCGGCTCCATGGCACCCAGCGCGAATCTTTTGCCCGCCATGCCGGGCGCTGCGCTTCGGCATGCCACCCATCCGGCCCTCGCATCAGCATGCCAACCCTACCACGGGAACCTCAGCCACGGATCCTTTTTCGTCGCAATTCGAACACCGTTCACGGGCAGGCGGTTTGAGTCAGCAGCGCATTCACGAATGCGACCATGTCCGCGGCTGTGATGCCGCCGGACCCGTCGAGATCGGCGCAGGAGCAGGACCCGCCGGTGAGGAAGCAGCCGACAAAGGTCTGGATATCCGCGCCGTTGCGCACGCCGTCGAGATTCATGTCACCGGCGCATTCGCACACAGATGAGCTCGTCCAGTAGCCGCCGACCAGTTCGAACGTTCCGCCGGTCAGGGGCGCGGACGCTGATCCTGCGTCGGGCTGCCCGATCGTACAGACAAGTTCGAAGCTTCCGCCGGTGCACGAGCCGCCGCCACCGTCGAGGGTGTTCCATTTGACGTCGTAGGTCTGGGCGCTGACGCCCGAAACGGCCATCACCGCCAATCCAATCAGGATGAGTGCATATTTCATCGTCGTCTCCCGTTCTGTTTCATTGACCCTCTCCGGGTACCGTCACGCGGTCTGTTCCCGCGCGGATCGGTGCGGAGGCTCGCCTATCCGCCGATTCGCACGGTGCCGCCGCACGCCTCGATCCTCATCACCTTCGTAATGCGCGGCGTCGCGGTATAGGTGTTCGCCTTGACCTTGAGCGTCGGCGTCAGAAGCGGCTCGTTCGAATCGCCATAGATGGCGGTGATGCCGCTGTTCAAAGTTGACCAGGGATTCCACCACGTTCCGAGTTCAGTGCCGCTGTAGCTGTTGTCGACCCACACTTCGATCGCCGGCGCGCGAAAGGCCTCGACCGATGCGGCATTGTTGTCAATCGATCGGGCGTTGTCGGCGTCGTCATTGGACGGAAACACACCGCACGGCGACGTATCCACACCCAGCGAGAAGCCATCCCAGTTCTGGCCCGGATTGGAGAATCGCGGCACGACGTTCGGAAAATTAGAGCCGCCGTCGTCGTAGGACATGATGGTTCGCCAGCCCTGGCCGCTGAGCCCCGTGAACCGGTGGCCGAACGAGTAGCAAAACTCGTTGCACCCGCTGCCGGCATCGCCGTGATTGTGGGCACAACCCTGAAGGTGACCGACCTCGTGCGCGAGAACCTGCACGCCGTCGTCGATATTGTCCTCTTCGACGACGCAGAATCCCTGGGACTCGTTCGGCGTGCAGTACGCGATTCCGCCGCTGACTGGGTCTGACTCTGTGACCATCAGGCAGACCATATCGGCGCCCAGGGCGTCGCGCGCCGCGTGCACGGAGTCCAGGATGCCGTCATTCGGATCCTTCAATCGGTCGCGATCCGTCTCGAGCGTGCCGGACTCCGTGTAACTGGTCTGCCGCGCATCGAGCAGGAAGAGTCGCGCGCTGACGCCGCTGTCCGCGTAGGCCTGGTTCGCCAGGCTCACGCCGAGCTGGCAGAGCGCGACAGCCGCGCTGCTGCCGCCGTTCACATTGGCGGCCGCGACCGTGTAGTACATCAGCAGGTCGAAGCGTCTTGCCGGCGCCGAGCAGCCGCCGCGAGGCTGTGTCTCGCCATCGCCCGCGTCGCCGGGATCGTCAACGATTTCCGGCTGTAGTTCCACTGCAGGAGCGCCGTTTTGAACCGGCCCATCGCCCGTTCCGCACCGTTCAGCGCCGGGTGTCACGGGGTAGATCGTCTGTAGTCCGTCGGGCGCGACGCGCATCCGATAGTTGATGCCGCTGAGGGGCTGTTGAAAGACGCCGACCACCGCATCTTCGTGGACGCAGATCACGACAAGGCTGTCGGGATCGGCATTGACCCGACCGAAAAGGCTGTACGAACCGGACCGGTGCTCCTCCACCCGTTCGATCGTCGCCATAGCGCCGGCCAGCAGGCCGTTCATGTCAATCAGGTCACCCGCGGTGGTGGACCCCAGTGCCGCATGGTCGACCTGGACGAGTTTCTCGCCGGGTCTCATCGGCCGTGACGCCAAATCCGCCGGCGTGGCGGCGAGGCCGAATGGATGCCGGACTTGCGGCACAGTTTCGGACGCAGGCTCGGCGAGCGCCAGGCCCGGCAGGCCGGCGAGAACCAGCCCGATGACGCATGGAAGGATGGTATTGAAAAGTCGCATGGTCTTGTTACTCCGCACGCTTGGGCAAACTCGGTTTCTCTCATACACGTCGCTGATCGTTTGAAACCTATTGCAGATTCACAAGAACGAGCACGAGACCCTTTTCGCCAACCGCGAGGCCTGACATCGCCTTGCCAATCACCGCGCCGCCGCGGCGGTCCGAGTCGGCGGCCTTCATCGCGTGGCCCGGCGTTTCCGAGGTCGTCAAGAGGTCGCCGGGTTTAACGGCCGTGCTCGTCGCGTCGCACCACGTCCAGACTCGGCCGCTCAGCGCGACCGGCGGCGCCGACGCCCTGTCGGTATCCGGCAGGTTGCCGAGCACCGCGCCGACGGGCAAATCACCCGCTCCGCTGACGACGCCGGCCACTCTTGCGTTGTAAGCGCCGCGCGCCAGGCAGAGCTTGCCGGGATGGTCGGCGTCGATCATCACGACATGCCCGGGCTTGACCTCATCGGAGACGGGAAACCGTTCCGCCAGATCGGCGCCGAGAATTTCGAGCACCTGGACCTTGGTCGTGCCGTCGGGATTGACCTGGAACATCACCTCGTTTGCGGTTGGATTGGGGTCCGTGCCGTACGTGATCACCAGGTCGCCGACGTTGCCCGACGTTCTCCGATAGATCGCCCACTTATTGAGCGTGGTGGTGGAGGCGCCGACTTCGCCGAGGACGATGCCGGATCCGGCACCGCCCGCGTCGTCGCTGTAGATTCCAACCCAGGCGTTTTCATCCTCAACAATCAGATCATCGCTGTTGAGATCACTGGCGCCCAGGGTGCTGAGCGAGCCCGCTTCGACATGCAGATGAATCCCGTCAAGCGGTACGCCGCCGATTCCGACATAGCCGACGCCGCGGGCCAGTGTCACGTTTCCGTCCGTCTGG
>CALLKH010000423.1 GCA_938008425.1 uncultured Planctomycetaceae bacterium
GACGGCTTTGAAACAACTGTTCTCCCGTACGGGCGTCGTAGCAGGTGACGACGCCGTTGTCGCGCGTGTTATACACGCGGCCATTGAGCACGAGCGGCGTCTGCATGTAGGCCCCGCTGCGCGGATCGGTCCAGACGACGTGATCATTCGACGTTTCGCCGCCGTTGAGATCGAGCGTGATATCGCCCTTTGCCGCGGTCTTGATCGCAAAAATCGGCGCGAACCGGCCGTGAGCGCTGGAGAAGAATGCGAGGTCGTTCCAAACCACCGGCGTGGGCACAGGGATGTCACCCCCGCCATCCATGCGCCAGACTTCCTCGCCGGTCTTGAGGTCATATCCGCCGCGATGGTGCCAGCCGTTCACAAGAATCAGATTCCGATCCGGCACGACAGTCGGCGAGCACCACGACGGCACGTCGCTTCGATCCGTTCTCCACAGCTCTTTTCCGTTCTTGATGTCGAACGCCGCGACGAAGCCGCCGCCTTGAACGTCGCATTGAACGATGACGCGGCCGTCGTGGATGATCGGCGAGCTGCCGAATTCCCACTGGGCTTCGGGCACGGCGTAGTACCCCGCATCGAGAACGCCGAGGTCCTTCTTCCACTTCAGGGCGCCGTCCACGTCGTAACAGTACAGCCCTTCGGAGCCGAAGAAGGCGACGACATGTTTACCGTCGGTCGCGGGCGTGCTGTTGGCGTGGCTGGCCTTGGTGTGCCGCTTCACCTTGGGAACGCCCTCGTGAGCAATCTTGTTCCACAGCACCTTTCCGTTCTTCTTGTCGAGGCAGATGACGCGCCACTCGTGCGACGAATCGTCATTCACCGGCCGGATATCGCCATAGAGCCCGACCTTCAGTTCGGGATCCTTCTGACCGCTGACGGCCGTCACGACAAACACGCGGTCATCCCAGATCACCGGCGAGCCGAGGCCGAGACCCTCAATCGGCGTTTTCCACCTCACGTTCTCGCCGGTCTCCATATTCCACTTGCCCGGCGGGTTGTTGCCGACAGCCACGCCGGACGCGAACGGACCGCGGAACGAGGGCCAGTCTCGAAGGGACTTGTCGCCGTCGGATTTCGGCTCATCCACCTTGGCGGACTTTTTGGCTTTCGCGCCCTTCTTGGCCGACGGCCTGTCGCCCTTCGGCTCGCTCTCGCCGAATGCATGCGCGGATGCGACCGTGAACGAGCAGACGGCGATCAAGAGAACAGAATAGAAGCGGCTGGCACGAGGGGTGTACATGCTCAATCCTCAGTTTACAGCAAGAACAGGGCCGAACGGCCATCTAGGAGAATAACGGGAACAGCCGCCTGGCGCTCACGGCCGGTTTGTGCGATCTTGAATTGCCGATTGGGCCTGGGCCGCTTGACCCACGGACCACATCAGGAGCAATCAGAATCTTCGAGTTTCGGTGTGAACCACGACGCACGACAGCTCAAACTATTTGCCCGGGCCCTCGGAAGTGCTATCGGAGCCGTCAGAGTTGTCCGCGTCATCAGGCTCACTCTTTGACAAATATTCTCTTGCCTCCCTCAGAATTTCAGCATGGTAATCTGCGAGTTCGGCGCTTCGCTCGGCGGGCGTTGGGCAGCCGTTTCGAGTCAGGAAGTCTGTCATCCGTTCGACCGACGTCGTCGTCATGTTGGAGTCTCCACTCCACGGCCCTTTCCACCACGCAATCTCATCGTCGTTCTTCGGGCGAAGCACCGCCACACGCGTCTCGCCAGAATAGATTTCAATCGATAGTTCACCCAGGCAGCGACACATCACGCCGGGAATCGTCGGAGCAAGCTGAATCGTATCCAGGAACTCCACGACTTTTTCGCGGCCCTTGATCTCGTAGTCTCGACCGATGAATTGATAGGGTTGCAACCGGTCCACTTCAGTTCGACTGCCTGACGCGTTCTTGAAGGGAAACACGTCGATGACCATGCGATCGGTGCTCGCACATGCCGAACGAAGTTCATTCATCCGGATCCACGGCGTCAGAACAGGCACAAGAACAATTAAGATCGCACCGACCGCCCCCACGCCCAGGAACACCTTCGTTCGCATCTTGAGTCGAGTCGGCATGAGCGTTTATCAAGCTCCCGTCAGGTGCGCGACGAATTCGCGAATCGCCACCGAATCTTAGTCGCTCGCATGGAGCAGAATCAAATCGATCAGGTACCCCTCGCATTCGGTTACAATGATGCGGATCAAGGCGATGCCCGACGATTCCGCCCCGTTGGCACGAGAATTCAGTCCATGACAAAAGATGAGACAAATCCCGCGCCACCGCTCGCGGAGGCCATCGACGATAACTCGCTCGACGCCGAGTGGCGGCGGATTCTCGCGGAATCGGGCCTGATCGAGGGCTCGACGCTGCCGCCGCGCGTCGTCGGTTCGCCGAGCGCGATGAAATTCCTGCCACAGGAGAAGATTCACTGGTGGAAGCCGGGCTGGTCGGACATGCGAAAGCACGTGGGCTGGCGGTGGGTGTTTCTGTTTCCCGCCCCGCTGCTTCTGATCAATCTCTTCGTGCCGCTGCCGGTCCTCGGCCCCATCCTCCTGGCGCAAATTCACTTCTTCATCTTCATGATTGCCGTCGGCGTGACACTGGCCGGCTACGCCCTTCGCCGGGCGGCACATGCCCGAAGAGAGCCCTTCTGCATCTTCTGCGGTTACAACCTCACCGGGCTGCCGGATCATTACCGCTGCCCCGAGTGCGGCCGGCCGTACACGTGGCGGCTCATCGCCGAGTATCGCCGTGATCCGAGTTGGTTTATCGAGCGATACAACGCGCTGAAGCGCCTGCCGCCGGCGGACACGCCGTTCGAGTCGGGACAGGTGCGAAGCAAACGCCGCGACGACGGAACCTGAAGGCACGTCACGGCAAACTCAACTCGCCAGAAGGCTCGATTGATCTGCACGTGAGTTGACGGATTCCTGCTCGCACTGCACCGTCGCCGCTTGGAACGAATCCGCCCAGCGAGTCAATGTGCCCACTCCGTTTAGCCGCCGCCCGACAGGGCGACGGTGGCCGCGGGAACGATGTGCGAAAGAATCAGCCGTCGCCCGCATCCAGGGCGTTCGCGGGTTTTCATTCTGAGCACGTCAAATGCATCGCCAGGCAGTCATGAATGGAACGCCATGACGCTGTCACCCCGCCCCTTTGGGGCTGGGGATGAACGCGGTGGCTCGGCGCCGAGTTCCTTATGGACGCGCCGCACTCGTATTGTTGATAGACTGACCGAAGCACTTCTGGGTTAAGCCGTCGTAGTCTCCGGCTCGATGACGACGCCGGTGCCGTAGCAGAGCACTTCCGTCGCGCTGCTGGTCTTGCCGCCGATGTCCGAGGCGTCGTAGCGCAGGCCGACGATGGCGTTCGCCCCGATGGCGACGGCGTGGTCGATGAGCAGATCGAACGCCTGCTGCCGGGCCTGCTCGCACATCTCGGTGTACGCCCCGATGTGGCCGCCGATGATCGACTTCAGGCCGCCCATGATGCCCTGCGAAATCGTCGGGGCGCGAACCGTAATGCCGCGAACGACGCCAAGGTATTTGGTGATCTTGTAGCCTTCGATGTGGAAGGTGGTGGTGACGGGGATGTGCATCGCAGTGGCCTCTCGATACTGTTCCGAACCGGACTCCGTCGGGTAGGTTATTCGCTGGCCGCGAGGTCCGATAGGAGGGCCGAACATGGTGTGGAGGCGGCAACAAGCAGGTCAGTCGCGATCTTTTTTGACTTATGTCAAAAATGATTCTATACTATATTCGGTTTATGTTCGATGGAGGAATGAGTAAGATTCTCGGCCGATGCCGAGAGAGAAAGACCCAGTCCGAATCGCCGCGATCATCGATCTGTTGCGCGACAGAGCGGCGAACGCCGTCATGATTCTGCCGCGCGCCCAGGATGGACTCACAACTGCGCGAGGCTCGCTGTATCACGAGGAAGGCGACTACGGTCTAAGCGGACTTCCCTTTCCGAAGAAATACTCGCTGGTGAAGCGGGCGTGGCTCGTTCAACTGGCGATCGCAGATGGCATCGAAGATGGATCCGCGAAGCTCAACAGTAAGTCCGATCGAGAGTATGGCGAAGAGTACGAGGTATATCTGACCTATCTCGGTTTGGACTTGTACATCAAACTGATGTGGATCGATTCGCCCGACGGCAATCCGTTCCTCGAGTTGCATGAAATCAAGCGATGGACGCGAAGTTGAAGAAAGATGACCTCCGGCTCAGCGATAAGCGCATCCGCGCATGGCGATGCCATGCCTGCGGCAAGTTTGAGAAGAAACGTGTCAAGCAGCCCTATTCTTACGATTATTCGCACGATGGCCGACCGCCGACGACCATCACGATTCCCGACCTCGAAGTCATTGCCTGCACCAATCCCGACTGCCCCGGACACGAGACCCGTGAATCTACCTCCTTCGATGCAGCCGCCACCCTGCGCATCACCATCGAGACCTACCGCCAGCTCGGCCTCTTGACGCCGGACGAGGTTCGCGCGGGGCGAAAGAAGCTGGGGCTCAAGCAATCGGAGTTGCAGGAGTTGCTCGGGCTCGGCGGAAACTCGCTGTCGCGATGGGAGAAGGCGCGGGTCTATCAGTCTCGGAGCATGGATAAGCTGCTGCGAATCGTGTTCGGTGTGCCGGAGGCGAGGGCATTTCTTGCAGCGATACATCCGCTGCCCCTCCCGGCTGAGGCGGAAACGTTGCCAGATCCAGAGAATAAGCGGCCCACACCAAGGCGCGCCGTGCAGTGAGCCCATGGATTCAATCGTGAAAAGACCCGGTGCGTCTGCGCCGCATCTTTTCAAATCGTTCAGACCAAGCGAATCTAATCCGGTCTTCTCATGACGCTCACCTCGCCTTTTCTCGGCGGTTCATCATTTTCAACGCAACGCAGATGATGACTCTAACCCTGCACGGCTATTGAATCGGCAGCATTCGCACCCGATGCCGTGAGTCTTCCACTGTCACGACCGCTCCGGTCTCCAATTCAGCCGACGACACCCGAAGAACCGACATGAGCCGCATCAGCACGTGGGGTGCTCGGGTATTTCGCAGACGAAAGAGAATGATCCCGCAAGACTTGTCTCCCGTCAGGGCTGCGATCTCTCCGAAATCAAGATCGAACGTAATCAGGACCCGGGATTCAGACCGCGCCTTTTCAAAAATCGATCCGTCGTCTAATCGTTGGAGTTGTTCGTCGCGAAGATGAATGACATCATGCCCCTGATCTCGGAGCCAATCGGCCACCTTCATGCTCACGCCCATGTCTGCGAGAAACCGCATGCGGCGCGCCTTACGTCGAATGGACCTGCTCCTGAGTCAGCCAGGCGGCGTACTCAATGGCCTGCTGAACATCCTCCTTCACGAGGTCCGGATACTCTTCCAAGATTTCATCGACTGTCGCACCATGCGCGATCTGATTGACGATGACGGACACGGGAATCCGCATGCCGCGGATGCACGCTCTGCCGCGAAGTATGTCAGGATTGAACGTGATCCGATCGAACATGGGTGCACGCTCCCAAAGCCGGCGGAGTCTCCATCGCCGTAATGATTATACACGATCCATGGGTCTGACAGCACAAACTGGCACGCCTAAACCAGCGACTCCCCCGTCATCTCCCCCGGCTGCTTCACCCCGCCCAGCTTCAGCAGCGTCGGCGCGATGTCGGCCAGACGCCCGCCCTCTCGAAGCGCGATGCCGCTTCCGGACGCGCCCGTGCCAGTCGACCCGTCGGCCCGCCCGCCGGTCGGCTTGCCCGTCGCGAGGTCGTAACTCCCCTTGTACCGATCATCCACCACAATCAGATCCACGTCGTACGTCGTGTGCGCCGTGTGCGGGCCGCCCGTCGCGGGGTCGATCATCTGCTCGCAGTTGCCGTGGTCGGCCGTCACGATCGCCGCGCCGCCCTTCGCCAGGATCGCCTCCACCACCCGGCCGACACAGGCATCGACCGTCTCCACCGCCTTCACCGCGGCCGGGATGACGCCGGTGTGGCCCACCATGTCGCCGTTGGCATAATTCAGAACGAAGAGGTCATACTGGTCGCTCGCGATGCGCCGAAGCATCTCATCGGTGACGCCGAGGGCGCTCATCTCGGGCTTCTGGTCGTAGGTGCTCACGTCGCGCGGGCTCGGTACGATCTGCCGCTCCTCGCCGGGAAACGGCTCCTCGCGATAGTCGTTGAAGAAGAACGTCACGTGCGGAAACTTTTCCGTCTCGGCGCAGCGAAACTGCCGCAGCCCGAGCGAAGACCAGTACGAGCCGAGCGTGTTGACCATCTTCGGCGGACGCACAAAGGCGACCTGCACGGGCAGGCCCTTCTCGTAGTCGCACATGGTGCAATAGTAGAGGTTCTCAATCTTCGGCCGTTCGAAGCCCATCCGCCTCGTTGAGCCGTCGTTCTCTTTCACTTCATACGGAAACGTATCGTAGACAAACGCCTTCGTAATCTCCCTTGGCCGGTCGCCGCGGAAGTTGAAGAAGATCACCGCGTCGTCGTCCTTGATCGGACGCGGCTCGCCGACGACCGTCGCCTCGATGAATTCATCGCCCGACCGGCTCGCCTCGGTCGGACTGTCGTAGTACGACTGAAATGCCGCCTCGGCGGTGTCAGCACGGCGGCCCATCGATTCCGTCAGCAGCCGGTACGCCTTCTCGACGCGATCCCACCGGTTGTCGCGATCCATCGCGTAATAGCGGCCGATGACCGTCGCCACACGGCCGACGCCTGTCTCCCGCATCTTTGACTCGATCTGACGGATGAACTCGATGCCGCTGTTGGGCGCCGAGTCGCGGCCGTCGCCGAAGGCGTGGAGCAGCACCCGATCGCCGGCGAGTCCGCGGCGTTTCGCGAGTTCGAGAACTGCGTAAAGATGTTCAAGAGCGGAGTGAACGCCCGCATCGCTGCAAAGGCCGAGGAGATGCAGCGCGCCGCCGCCCTTCTTCGCATGGTCGACCGCGGCGCACAGCGTCTTGTTGTCGAAGAACGTGCCGTCGCGGATGGTCCGCGTGATACGCATCTGCTCCTGGTCGACGATCCGCCCCGCGCCGATGTTCTGATGGCCGACCTCGCTGTTGCCCATGACGCCCGCCGGCAGGCCGACATCCTCGCCGCAGGTGCGAATCTGCACCCATGGATAATTCGCCCGCAGCCGATCATCCACCGGCGTCTTCGCGAGATGCACCGCGTTGGCGTGATTCCACTCCGGATATGGATTATGGCCCCAGCCGTCGCGAACGATCAGCAACAGCGGGCGCCTGGCAAGTTGAACGGACATGTTGTGACTCCTTTCGACGCGCGGATTGTAACGCGCGATTGAAAGGAGTGATGCAGGGTGACGCAGCATCTCTCGGAACGATCAAGGGGTGACAAGCGCGCCCGTATCGACCGCCTCGAAATCCCGGCCCTTCACGTTTCGAAGCGTTCGCAGCTCGTCATCATCCCATCGCGAATCCGGCGCGCCGCTGACGTACCAGTTGGATCCATTGTCGGCCAGGAACATGCCGTACTTCTGAAGGCCGCGGAGAATGACCCGCACGTTCGCCGGATACGGCGACACGTCGAAGTTCGCCTTCAATCGCACGCGAAGGCCCATCGGCGGGCGATTCGGATCGGTCGAATTACTGGCGTAGTGCGTGGCCGGCGGGATGTACGCCCGCTGCGTCTGCGCGACGGTGAATCGCAGGGCATGGGTGATCTCACCCTTCTCGACAACCTCGTCGTAACGCACCAGCCCGGGAAAGATCGGCAGGCCCGCCGCGTCGGCCGACGTCCAGCCGGCAGGCCGCAAGGCGTTCGACGTCAGATCAAAGATCGCCCCGGAGCCGGCGGCCCATCCCCCGCCGATCGGCCGCGCGTCGAAGAGTTCATAGAGCATCCGATTGCCGACATCGACCATGATGATGTGCCGATCACCGTCGCCGTTCGGCCCGCCCTCGATCGGCGGGTTCGGCGGAATGGGGTACGGCCCCGGGTCGCTCTCGTCGGCGTAGTCAAACGTGACCGCGACGCCGGGCTGGTCGCCGTCGACGACCACATAGGGAATGCCGATCGGGGCGCCTTCGTAGACGGTTCCAAAATCAGGATGCAGACCGGTGTCGAGGCCCATCGAGGCGAGATAGTTGGCCGAGTTGGGATGAACCGGCAGCGCCGAGATGTCCTGATTCCAGGGATTGTCCAAAGGGAAGACCTGAAGGGACGAGAGATCGGCCGAGTTCGCATTCGAGTTGTCACTGGGTACGCCGGTGTTGTCGTTGGAATTGTTGTTGGCGTTTGTGTTCGTGTTGGTGTTGCCGTCGTCGCCGTCCGGGAAGATGGCGACCGTCGTGCAGGCCGTGCATAGCAGCGCGGATAGCACCAGGATCCGTGCACCAGCCAACCCGCCCCTTCGCAAATACAATGTCAGAGTGGCCAATTCAGTCCACATGGGCAAATCCTCGACCCGCGCCCCGTTCGACGACCGGCTGCCGAGCCGGAGCCGAAAAGCCGCGCATGACCGGTCTACTCAGCGGAAGACTCGCGGCCGGCCTCCGCACCGATTTCTAATCGAGACAGACTCTGACTGGTGCGAGTCTAGGCCGTCGCCATGTGACAGCCCATCTTTGAAATGCCATTCCGGCGAGGCGAAGTCAATCGACGCCGATAATCGCCAGTCCCGACACGGGTTTTCGTTGATTCTCGGCGGTCCATGCAGGTCGGAAGCAGCGTCACGCCGTTTCATCGAGTTCTATGACAAGGGCAAGAGTTCAGCGATCTGCCGGCCCGCATCGCCGGGAATTCTTGCGGCGCCTTTCCGCAGGGTTGACCCCAGGCCTGCATACGTGGTCAACTGGTGTTTCGATCCGATGACGCGGGGCGAGGCGATTCGTCTCACGCCGGGGTCGATGCCACCAAGGGAAAGAGGCTCGCATGCTCCGATTCGATCTGCTATCTCCGTTACTCTCCCTGGCGATGACTCTCGGCCTTTTCGCATCGCACGCCCATGCTGAACCGTCTCCCCGCGGCGGCTGCGATCCCTGCGACGTCAACTGCGACACGGCCCGCGATCTAACCGACATCGAACCATTCGTGGCGCTCCTCATCGAACCCACCGCGCCCTGCCTGCCCTGCGCGGGCGACATGGACGCGAGCGGCGAAGTGGACGGCCGCGACATCGACCCCTTCGTCGTCTGCATGTTGACACCACCGGCTTTGGGGGCGTGCTGCACCGGCGCAGGCAACTGCACGATCACGACCGAATCCCAATGCACCGGCCTCTGGCTTGGCGACGGCACGACATGCACCGCCGGCGCGTGTTCGCTCGGGCAACTGACGGCCTATCGCCCGCAGCACGGCGGCGGATACTTCCCGTTCTCGAAAACAGCGGTCGCCGAAATGGACGAGGAAAGCCCGACGCGCGGCGCCGGCATTCGAATCAACGCGCCGGGCGACGTCGATCCCTCGGGCGAGGATGATCTCATTGAACTCCTCGTGCAACGAACCACGCCGACGCTGCCCGTCGCGCTGCGGCGCGGGAGCGACGCACTGCGCGTCTGGACGACCCGCACAAAGTCCGCCGGTACGGAAATCGCCTTCATGGGCGATCGAACCGGATCGCTGCCATTCAACGCCGGCGCAACGTCGCTGACACTCTGGGTCGAATGGGCGGCGGCCATACATGGCGATGCGACGCTCACCCTCGAACCGCTGGCGGCCGCGGTCGATTTCGACGCCGTTCGATTTCATACCTTCGGCGCGGTCGTGCTCGCCCTCGGCGGCGAGGACCAGTCACCCTCGGTGCCGGTCGATGCGAACCACGGCACCTTCGTGGTCGGTGTCGCACTCTACGGGCGCGGCTATGACGTCCACATGTTTGATGAAGACCTCGTCTCGGCCGACGGCTCGGGCCCGGTGTACAACGAGGCCGTGACGGCCGTGCGGGACCGCCTCGTCTCGCGCGTGTCGATCTTCGGCTACAGCCACGGCGGCGGCTCGACGTACGATCTCGCGGACCGGCTGGATCTCAATCGAGCGGGGATCGGCGTGTTCGAAATACGGGCGACTTCGTACGTGGATGCGGTTGAGAACGACTCGGACTTCGACGTTTCGCAGGAACTTCGCCGCCCGCCGAGCACGGGCTATCACGCGAATCATTACCAGAATGGATCGCTCTCCGATTTCTTCCTCGACGGCGGACCCGTTCCCGATTCGAATCCGCCGCCGACGGGACTGAACGTCGAAACCACGCCCTGGGGCGCGGGCTCGACGCACTTCCAGGTGGATGATTTCATTCAGGTTCGAAGCTACATCGAGGCAGCCATCGAAACGGCGGTGCTACCATGAACAGAAAAATACTCATGAAAACAACGGAGCATCGACGATTGGCGAACCAGATTCGCAGGCGACGACTTGCAGTCCTGTCGATTGTGATCGTTGCCTGCCTCCATATGAACGCTGAATACACCCACGGCAACGACGCACCGCCGGCGCCGGTGACGACGACGCCGATCACCGCGTATCAATCCGCGCTCGATGCGATGATGCAGTCGGCCGATCGCGACGAGTTGAATCGTCGCATCGCCGATCTCATCAAGGTTGATCCGTCTGATCGAACGGTCCTGATGGAACAACTCCTACTGTTCGTCGTGCGAAGCGACGAAGCAGAACGGCGTCGACAAGTTGCGGGCCATGTGCTCAAGGCGCTGCGCGACGAAAAAGAAGCCGTCGTGCGGGTGCTCGCGCGGCAACTGGATCATCAGGACGATGCAATTCGCGCGGCGGCCGGGAAGATGCTGGCCGTCTTCGAGGATCGATCAGCCGTTCGACCGCCGGATTTTTCCGCCTACCGTGCGATCATCGAGGACGACGTTCGCGCGGAGCGACCGGTACAGGTCTCGCTCGTGGAGCACATGTTCGAAGCCGACGCCGGCGCCGCGCTGAAGATGCTCGTTCGCGCGTATCAGTTTCGCGAGCCGGACGAGATTCGCGAAATTCTCTGGATCGAGCACGTCGTCGCCGAATTGCTATGGAAGCGCGACAACGGCTTCGTCAAGCATGATGCCGCCGATGCGGCGGTGCAGAGTGAAATCGACAAGGCGTCGAGGCACGATCGCTGGTGGGTGCGGCTCTATGCTGCGAAGATCGTGGCGGCGCATCCCGAATTCGCGAGAGACGGTGTGATCAAGCGCCTGTCCGATGACGCCCACCCGTCAGTCAGCGCGACCGCGAAACGCGCCAAGGTGACCAGGGCGTCGGACGAATAGTGAACAAGATTTGACCGAGCCAATTTCCATTCACTCTCCGCCGATTCGACCGACGTGCTACCGAGTCGCACGCCGAGCCTGACGCTCAAAGGCCGACCGCGGATACCCTTTCAAACATCGGCCTACCGGTCGATCATTCCCACTCCTGCCACCCCAAGCGAACTGACCGCGCGAATCGTTATCGAATCCGGCACGACCGCCCGAATTCCTGCAATCCGCCCCTTCACAGGAAACATTAACAAATCGTAAGCCCCGCCGGCGTGCGAATCCGACACCGTACGCCTCATTCAGACCGTGACGCCATCGTTCAGCGCGTCTTTGTGCGAGCCTCACTCAACGATCGGAGACCCCGACATGAGACCTCTCTTACGCTTACATCAATCGAACTGCGGAGCCGCGGGCGCAATACTCCCTGCCGCCATCGTGACCACCATCGCCATTTTGGCTCATGCGAACGCCGTGCACGCCGGCAGCCAGCCGGCCTTCGAGCTCCGCACCGTCGCTCTCACGGGACAGCATGCGACGGGCACGCCGGCGGGAACGGTATTCTCGACGCTTGAAGGGCAGCGAATCGACGAAAGCGGGCGCGTCGCGTTCTACGGCATGCTGAGCGGGCCGGGCATCAGCGACGCGAACAACGCGGGCGTCTGGTCCGAAGGCCATGGACAACTGCGCCTCGTGGCGCGCGAGGGCGATCAGGCGCCGGGTCTCGCACCCGGCACCCTTCTTCGCGTAATCCGTCGGAACAGCGGCGGATTCACCGACCCCGTTCCGGCGCTCGAGGCGAATCTCGGATTCGATTCCAACGGCAACGTCGCATTCATGGCGATGCTGATCGGCGGCGAAGTCATCGACGCGGATAACAACGGATTCTATGAAAACGACGAAGCCTGGTTCGGCGACGCAGGCGGCGCGCTGAGCCTCCTGGTCAAGACCGGCCAGCCCGTGCCGGGACAGGCGCCCGGCGTCACCTTTCGCGATTTCGTCTTCACCCCGTTCGGTCCGCCGATCGTCGCCCGCGACGGCCGCATCGGTGGATCGATCCTGACCCAGGGTCCGGGCATCACGACGGCGAACGACGTGGTGCTCTTCGTCATCGACCAGTCCGGCTTTCGAATCGTCGCCCGCGAGGGCGACGCCGCACCGGGAATCCCCGGAGCGCTCTTCGCAGGCTTCGGCTCACCCAGATTTGGTTTCCGAAACGGCCAGCCAATCTTCTACATCCTGTCCTCGCTCACCGGCACGGGCATCACCACCAGCAATGACTCCGCCCTCTGGCGGGTTGAGAACGACCAGTTCACATTGATCGCCCGCGAAGGCGAGTCCGTCGGCGGCACGTCGACGCGGCTGACGTTCCGCAATACGTCGGTGACCGCGCCGGATTCCTTCGCGTTCGTGTCACTGCTCAGCGGAAATCAGCAGGGGCTCTTCCGCGTCGGCACTTCGGGCGTCGATCTCCTCGCGACGGCGCAGACCCAGGGGAACAGCTCTCCCGGCCTGCACTTTACGCTCTTCTCGACGTTCTCCGGGATCGGCGGGCCGCTTCAGACCAACGCGGCCGGACAGGTGGCGTTCTTCGCAATGCTCGACGGCGAGGGCGTCGTGGATGGCACGCGCATGTCACTCTGGCGGGCCGAGCCCGACGCATCGCTGACGCTCATCGCCCGCGACGAGGAGCCGGCGCCGGGCGCAGGCGGTCTCGTCTTCGGTGCCTTTCATATCTTCGATGTCTTCACGAACACGTTTCAGGCGCCCGCGATGAACGAATCCGGGCAGATGGCGTTTCATGCGTTCATCCGTCCGCCCGGCCCGCCGGGAACCTTCGAGAACTTTCAATCCGCCCTCTTTATGACTGATTCGCAGGGAGCGCCGAGCCTCGTCGTCCGGCAAAGCGACATCTTCGATGTGAGTGGCAATGGTTCGGATCTGCGAACCGTCAGCAACGTCTCTTTTCACGGCCGCGGCGCTGTCGCTTCTGAAAGCACCAGCGAGGCATACAATGGAGCATCGCTGACGGAGGACGGAACGATCGTATTTCGCCTGACCTTCACCGACGGATCGCAGGGCATCTTCACGGCCCGCGCTCCGAATTCCACCCTCATCGGCGACATCGACGGCGACGGCGACATCGATCTTCGGGACGTGGAGCTGATGGTTCTCGCGCTCATCGGCACGCCCAGCGCGCCGGTTCACTTCGAGCGTTCCGATGTCAACAGCGACGGCGCAACGGATGGAGGCGATGTTTCCGCGATGGTCAATCTGCTTCTGGCGCCCTGATTCGGAAGCCGGGCCGATCGGCGTTGCGACCGTTCCCATTCGCAGCCCGCTGCGTGCCCGAAATTCCTGGCCAGGCCGTTCACGATCCATGCGTCCGGCCGACCCCGGACAGCAGGGAGTGACAACGGCGCCGGATTCATCTGCGATCCGGCGCCGTCTGTCCACTCCAGTCGACCGAGGATCCCGCCTCGTCTAACCGCCCGATTGAAAGTTATTTTTCCGGTTGATCCGTCCCTGCTCCGTGATGATCGCCCGCGTCAGGGCAGATAGGCGTCAACGAACGGCTGCACGTCACGACCATCTACCAATGAGTCACCGTTCATGTCGGCCGCGGTCAGTCCAGTGCAGTTCGCATAAGTCGCCAGATAGGTGGTCGGATCGAGAAGTGCGAGCAGAAACGCTTCGATGTCGAGCGGGCTGATCGCGCAGTCACAGTCCGCATCGCCGACCAGCGCGCCGGAGATGATCACCTTGACGGCCGTCGGCCCGACATCCACCTGCACAAATCGGCCGGCAGGCAGACAGGGCGCGTCGAACGCCGTGAAGTTTCCGCTGCGCGACGCGTAGCTCATCACCGTGAATTCATGCCCGACGACGGGAATGTAGCCATCCACGAAGTCCACGCGAAGCACACCATCCAGCGTCGCGGCGCCGGTGATGACGAGCCGATCAAACTGCGAACTCGCCGGGGCGCCGCCGATCTCGATGAGGATTTCTCCCGTCGCGGCCTGGGCGAATACGTCGTCGATCGTCAGGACGCCGGTGGATTCTCCAGGTGACACCGTTCCGGCGTTAAAGATCCCGTCATTGATGGTCCCGGTCCCGCCAAGGATGCCGCCCTGGATGTCGACGTCGCCGTTCGCGTTGAGCACGCCGTTCACAATGGTTGATCCGCCGGTCTGGAAGTAAACGCCGGTTCGGTTAATAACGCTGCCGGCGTCCACGATGACGGCGCCGAAGTTTTCAAACGGCCCCGTGAGGATGCTGATTCCACCGGGGCCCGAGGCCTGCATAACGCCTTCATTCAGGAAGTCGAAGCTGACTGGCGGATCGATGGTGATCGCCGTTGTCTGGTCGGCGATCAACGTGCCCTGATTCGTGAATCCACTGAAATTCGCACAAATCTGCCCAGCGCCTCGAATCGTATTGTCGACATTGACGATGCGATCCGCCGCGGCAAGTCCAAGCATCCGATTCGTACTGAGATTACTGATCAGGATCTGACCGCCGCCGGTCAGAAATGCATCGCCGCCGGCCGCGCGAAAATCGGTCAACTGACCGATTGAACTGAGCTGAATGGTTCCCGTGTTATTCAGTGTTCCAGTGAGGAAGAGGGTCGTCGCGTTGCGAAGATCGAAAGTACCCGCGTTGGTTAAAACCTCCGAGCTGCCATCGATCACGCTGGTGCCGACGTTTCGAACTACGCCCGAGCCGACCGTCTGAAAGGTCCCGCCGTCGATCGTGGTCGTGTTGATTTCGACGACCGAACCATCGAGCGCCTCGATGACGCCGCCGGTGTTGTGAAGCAGCCCGTTCTCCAGCCTGAGCGTGCCGCCATCCGCGCGAACCGTGCCCGTATTCGTGAAATCGCCGCCGGAGGGAGGATCGATGACCAGGGTCGTCGGCTGGTCGGCCACGATCAGCGCCTGGTTGGTGACATTGAAGAAATTCGCGCAAATCTGCCCGGATCCACGAATCGTATTGTCGACATTGATCAGTCGATCGCTGCTGAGGCTGCCGATAATGCGATTGGCTGCCGTATTGGACATCGTCACAACGCCGCCTCCGGTCAGAAACACTTCGCCGCCGGCCGGCCGCAGATCAGTCGTCTGCGCGGTCGAGCTGAGCTGCAGTGTTCCGGTGTTCTGAAGCGTACCAACGACAAAGAGGCTCGTGCCGTTGGCGACGCTGAGCAGGCCCGCGTTCGTCACGGTGTTTGTGCTGCCATCGATCGCGCTGGAGCCCACATTGCGAATGATGCCGGAGCCCGACGTCTGAAGGGTTCCGCCGTCGATCGTCGTCGTGGCGAGTTCAACAACCGAGCCATCGAGCGCCTCGATGACTCCGCCGGTATTGAGAAACGGACCATGTTCGAGCCTGATCGTTCCGCCCTCGGCGCGAACCGTGCCGGAGTTGGTGAAGTCGCCGTTGGAGGGAGGATCAATGATCAGCGAGGTCGGCTGGTCCGCCACCACCAGGGCCTGGTTTGTTACATTGGAGAAATTCGCACCGAGCTGACCCGAGCCACGAATGGTATTGTCGACGTTGATCAGCCTGTCCGCCACGGTGATACCGATGACCCGATTCGCGGCGAAATCGGTCATCGACAACACGCCGCCGCCGGTCAGAAACGTATCGCCATTGGCCGGTCGCAGATTCGTCGTCTGGGCGGTCGAAGCAACCCGCAACACACCTTCATTCTGAATCGTGCCTGCAATGAAAAGGCTTGTCGCATTGCCGACCTCCAGAACGCCCGAATTGATCACCGTGTTCGTTCCGCCATCAACGGCGCTTGAGCCGACGTTGCGGACAACGCCGGTTCCAGAAGTCTGAAGCGTGCCGCCGTCAATCGTGGTCGCGGCGAGCTCGACGACCGAGCCATCGAGCGCCTCGATTAATCCTCCGGTGTTGTTGAACGGCCCATGTTCAAGCCTGAGCGTTCCGCCGTCCGCGCGAACGGTGCCGGTGTTGGTGAAATCGCCGTTGGAAGGAGGATCGATGACCAGGCTCGGCGACTGATTGGCGATCACCAATCCTTGGTTCGTAAAGCTGGAGAAGTTCGCGCCGATCGTACCCGAGCCACGAATCGTGTTGTCGACGTTGATGAATCGATCACCCGACGACAGTCCCAGCATTCGATTGGCTGGAAACGCACTGAGGTTGATGAATCCGCCGCCGGTAATGGTGACATCTCCGCCGGCAGCTCGAAAGTTCGTCGTCTGGGCGGTGGAACTGACGTTGATCGAGCCGGCATTGTTGATCACGCCCGCATTGATGGTCAATGTGATCGTGTTTGCGATGGAAAGCGTGTCATTGCAATCGACAGTCAGATTATCGATGGTGGCCGTCATGTTCTGGGTGACCACTGAGGCGGTCGGACTGCCGTCGTCGATGAGCACATTAAACGTGTCGGCGCCATTGTTTGGAGCGACCCCATTGGACCAATTCGGGCCGCTGTTCCAGTTGCCGGTTCCGCCGATCCAGCGTGCATCGATCAAGGCGGCGTGAATCTGCGAGGCCGCGAGCAGCAAAACGCACAACCCGGCACAAGTATCTTGTATAATGCGATTTGGCCTGAACATGAGTTCCCTCCAGCAAATAACGTCGAGATGCAACACGCCCTGGGGGTCCGGTAAAGACCCTTGTGGTCGTCCGGGGTTGAATGACCCCCTGAGCCAATGCGAAAATGCGAACGAGAGTCCCTCACGAGATCAAAAATCTTTTATTGAGGCGCCGCCGCGGTGCACAATACGCAGAAAATCGAAGTGACCCGGATTCTCGCGGACATGAGCGCGGGCGACGATCTCACGGCGTCCAAGCTCCTGCCGATCCTGTACGAGGAACTTCGTGAACTGGCCCGGCGGCGGCTCGTGAATGAGCCCGCGGGAATCACGCTTCAGGCGACCGCCCTCGTCCACGAGGCCTATCTGCGCCTGGTCGGCGATGAAAATGCCCGCTGGGAAAACCGCGGCCACTTCTTTGCCGCGGCCGCCGAAGCCATGCGTCGCATACTTGTTGAGCGGGCGCGCAGATCGCGTGCCGTGAAGCACGGCGGCGGGCGGGAGCGCATTTCGCTGGATGCCGTCGACGTCGGGGACCCCACTGAGCCGACGGAGGACCTCATCGAACTCGACGCCGCGCTGATGAAACTTGAGGCCCAGGATGCCATCCGCAGCAAGGTGGTGAAGCTTCGCTACTTCGCGGGGCTGACCATCGACCAGACGGCCGAGGCGCTGGGCATCTCGCATGCGACGGTGGAACGGTACTGGACGTTTTCAAAAGCCTGGCTCCGCGCCGAGATGAATCGGGAACCGCCCGGCGCATAACGGACGCGACGTGAGGCGTCGCATGCATTTTTCTCGCATGGATTGGGTCAGCGATTATTTCGATCCTTGAGATGCGTCGCCGCGTCAAAGACTCCCCGGCCTACGGACGACGTCATGGGCAGCATGGACATCAACCAACTGGAAGCGCTTTTTCTTCGTGCGCTGGCGGTCGCGCCGGAGCGTCGGCACGAGTTCATTTCAGAAGTCTCCGGTGCGGACGACCAACTGCGCCGCAAACTTCACGCTCTTGTGGACGCACATGAGGCCAATGGCGAATTCATGAGCGTCCCTTCGGATCAGGCACCCCGCCGGGCCACACAACCGGAACGATCGATGGCGGGCGTTCGAATCGGGCCGTACACCATCGTTCGAAAGCTGGCGATGGGCGGGATGGGCGTCGTGTACGAAGCACGGCAGGAGCATCCGCACCGGCTGGTCGCATTGAAGGTGATGCGACAGGGCCTCATGAGCGAATCGATTCGCCGGCGATTTCGGTACGAAATCGAGATCCTTGGAAGGCTCCAGCATCCGTCCATCGCGGCGATCTACGACGCCGGCATCGAGGAAGATCCGTCATCGCCCTTTTCCGACTCGCCGTATTTCGCCATGGAACTGGTCGAGGGTCGGACGTTGCTGGAGTACGCCGAAGCCCACCGTCTCGATCGCCGCGAACGGCTTCGGTTGATCTCAGAAATCTGCATGGCGGTTCACCACGCCCACCAGAACGGCATCATTCATCGCGATCTCAAACCCGCCAATATTCTGGTGACGGCGTCGGGGCATCCGAAAATCCTCGATTTCGGCGTCGCCCGGGCGACGACGGCCGACCTGCAACTCACTACGATCGAGACCCACGCGGGACAGTTGATCGGCACCGTCTCTTACATGAGCCCCGAACAGTTCCGCGGCGATCCGGTCGCGATCGACGCCCGTAGCGACATCTACTCAATCGGCGTCATGATGTATGAACTGCTAGCGGGTCGTCAGCCGCATTCCCTTCATCCCCACTCGATCGCCGAAGCCGCCCGGATCGCATGCGAAGAGGAACCGCCGACGCTCGGCACGATCGATCGAACTCTGCGTGGCGACATCGAAACGATTGCCGCAAAGGCACTGGAAATCGATCGAGATCGGCGCTATTCGACGGCCGCGGAACTGGCCGACGACATTCGCCGCCATCTGTCGGACGAACCGATCATCGCCCGCGCGCCGACGACATTGTATCAACTCAGAAAATTCACCTCGCGGAACAAGGGGCTGGTGGGCGGCGTCGTGACGGCCTTTGTGCTCCTGATTGCGGCAGTCGGCGGCACGGCGTTTGGCCTCATCGAGGCCAATCGCGAGCGCGCCGCGGCGATCGATGCAGCGCGTGAGGCGGGCGCTGTCCGCGACTTCCTGAATGAGATGCTCTCTTCGGTCGATCCGAGCAAGTCCGGCTACCAGGTCACCGTCAGCGAAGTACTTGACAACGCCGCGCGAGACATTGAGTCGCGATTCGCCGATCAGCCGGTGATCCGTGCATCGCTCCACAAGACCATCGGCCAGTCGTACATGAACCTGGGGATCTACAATCGCGGGCGCTCACACCTCCGAAAGGCGCTTGCGCTCTACAAGGAAAGGATGGGCCCTCGGCATCCCGAGTCGATTCGCCTGAGGCTGCTCCTGGCCCGCGCGAGAATTAACCTGGAGGAATCTGAACGGCTGATTCGCGAGGCGGTGACTGCGAGTCGATCGACATTCGGATCGGCAGACGCCGAGACGCTGGAGGCGAACCTGCTCCTCGCCGACACGCTGATTGCACGTGGAAATGGAAGTGAGGCCGAGCAGATCTTAAAGAAGACGCTTGAGATCGGACGAGACGTGCTTGGGGACGATCACGAACTTGTACACTGGACCTCTCAATCGTACGGGCGATCGCTTCAGGCGCAAGGCAAACTGGACGAAGCGGAGAGGGCTTATGAGGAGGCGTTGAAACTGGTCCGGCGAAATCCCGACAAGGACTATCGATTCACCGTTTCATGCGTCATGCTGTCAGCCACGCTCCAGAGCCTTCGCGGACGACATGAAGAAGCAGTCGAGCAAATGCGATACTCGCGAGAAGTGCTGAATCGAGTGCTGGGTGAGACTCATCCCGCCACGCTCAGCATAGAAAATCATTTCGCCGAGATGCTGATAGAAGCCGGTAGATTCGATAAGGCGGAAATGATCGCCCGTCGAAATGTAGATTTAGCTCGAACCTCCATGTCACTGGGCGATGACCACAGTTACTCAAACTCATTGCGAGTCCTGGCGCTGCTGCTCTACAAAACCGGCCGCCTCGATGAAGCAGAAAAACCCGCGATGGAGGCGCGACAACAATCGCCGAAACACAATTTCTACGGCAGCGCATCGCATCTGGACTGCCTGCTGCTCATCGGCAGACTTCGGATCGCCCAGAATCGCCTTGATAAAGCGCTTGAGGCACTTCAGGCGGCGCTCGACCTGGCCGTCGAATCTCCGCCGCCGTTCGTGCTGACGCAACCCGAGATCGAAGGTGAAATTGGTCGATGCCTGCTGAAGATGGGCCGACTTGACGACGCGGAACCCAGGATCAAGACCGCGAGGGACGCACACGCCCGCGTACTCGGCGAGGAAGACCCCACGACGGTGAGTTACATCCGTCTGCTCGGTGAAATCGATCAGCAAAGGGAGATAAGAAGCGCGAAGGCCGTCCCGGCAGACCCGCCTTGAGCGCCCGCCCACTGCGCGCGAGATACTCAGCCACCATGGCATGCCGGGACTATGATAACTCCCACGTCGCGCCCGGCTCCATCACCTTCACCTCCACGCCCTTCGGCTTGAACGCGGAGATGTCGCCGGTCAGGAAACCGGAAAACGTACCGTAGTGAATGGGAATCGCCACCTTCGGCTTGATGAATTCCGCCGCCATCGCACCCAGTTCAGGTCCCATGGTGAAGCGATCGCCGACGGGAATCATCGCGATGTCGGGCTTGTAGATTTCGCCGATCAGCTTCATGTCGCCGAACAGGCCGGTGTCGCCGCAGTGGTAGATCGTCTTGCCGCCGACATGAATCACGGCGCCCATCGGCTGCCCCATGTAGCGGCCGCCGTGCGCCGACGAATGAAACGCCTGCGTGAAGGCGACCCAGCCGAACGGCGCCTTGATCTTGCCGCCCGCGTTGCCGGGCTGTCGCTGATTGTCAGGAACGCCCTCCTCGCCGAGCCAGCCGCAGATCTCCCAGGAGGCATAAACGACCGCGCGATTGGCCTTGGCCAGCGCGATGGTGTCGCCGACGTGATCTTCGTGGCCGTGCGTCAGAACGATGTGGTTCGGATGCACGTCCGCCGCCTTGATCTTTGCGACCGGGTTTCCGGTGATGAAGGGATCGATGGCGATACGATGATCGCCCGATTCGATGAGAAAGCCCGAGTGTCCGATGAATTCCAGTTTGAGCGCCATGATGATGCTCCTTCCATGTCGAACCCGAGTTGCGGACTCAGGCTTATCCTAACACTGAGCAATCGATGCAGAAAGCGCTTCACATCGTCTGAAGTGGACAATTGCGGCACAAAGCGGGTTCGGTGACACTGGATGCGTCATGGACTTTGCAAATCCTGCTTTCGCCGGGCACATGGAGTCTCACAAGCGACGGTTCCGCGCGCTTCGCGGCGAGATTCAACGTCTCGGCCATCGGGGCCTTACTCGCGTGGCGTTCCTGCGCGAAGTCTCAAGACTGCTCTTCTCCTCTACCGGCTGCGAGACGATCGAGATCCGGTTGTCGGACGACTCGATGACGTACCGATGGAGATGCCGTTCCTCACACCCGGATGAGTACCAGTATGAAGTTCAATTGGCCGACGACCCGGCGCCGACGGCTTGGGCGGCCGACGATGGCCCGACCGCGGCGGCCATTACGAAGCTTCTGACGCCCGACCCGGGGAACGGCGGCTTGATCGTCGACGGCGAAGAGGTCGTCGTGCTTGAAGGCAGCAACGACCAACCGCCCGGCAACGAGCTCATTCGTATTATTGCAATGCTCGATGTCAGCGACGAAGCTCGCGGGGCTTTGATTCTGGGGACCCGCGACCGGACGCTTGTTGAACCGGATCAACGGGAATCCCTGGGGCAGCTGGCCCGCCTGCTTTCAGCGTCGATCGGGAACCGCAGATCACAGTTTCACCTGCGCGAGCGCATCAAGGAGCTCACCTGCCTGTTCGGAATCCTGAGGATTGTCCAGGGATCCAGTCGCAGCCTGGCCCAGACGCTGGAGCAAGTCGTCTCACTGCTGCCGCCCGCGTGGCAGTTTCCCGAGATTGCCGGAGCAAGGATCCGTGTCGATTCCACGGAGTGCATGCAGGGGAATCGATCGGAGGCGCGGCACATCCAGTCGGCCCCGATCGTCGCCAACGGCCGGGACGCCGGACTCGTGGAGGTCTTCTATACCGACGAGCGGCCCGAGTTCGTCGAGGGCGCCTTCCTTGAGGAGGAGGCCGGACTGATCGAGAACGTCGCCCGGGAAATCGCCCAGCATGTCGAACGCGTAGAGGCGGCGGCAGCGCATCGGCGCCTTGAGGAGCAGCTTCTGCACGCCGACCGGCTGGCGACGATCGGCCAGCTCGCGGCCGGAGTCGCACACGAGATCAATGCGCCTCTGGCAAATATTCTCGGATTCGCACAACTGATTCAGAAGGAAAAGGGCCTTCCGAATCAGGCCTGGCGGGACGCCCAACAGATCGTCGATGCGGCGCTTCACGGCCGGGAGGTCATCCAGAATCTGCTCTTGTTCGCCCGGCAGACGCCGACGACGATGAAGCGGATCGATTTGAATCGGATCGTCCGGGAGAGCGCCGACATGCTCGCCAAACGATGCGAGGAAGCCGGCGTGATGATGTCCGTGGATCCGGCAGGCGTCTGCACGCCATTGACGGCCGACCCGGCGCGGATGAAGCAAATGGTGATCAACCTGATGGTCAATGCGATTCAGGCGATGCCCGGGGGCGGGACGATTCGCGTCAGAAGCGTCGTGGACGAAAACCATGTGGAGTTGACTGTCGAGGATGACGGCGTGGGCATGTCGGAAGAGGTGCGCCGCCGCGCGTTCGAGCCCTTCTTCACGACCAAGGATGTTCACGAGGGAACCGGGCTGGGACTGTCGGTGGTTCACGGAATTGTGACGCTGCACGGCGGCGAGATCCGGTTGGAAAGCGCACCGGGGCAGGGTGCGCGGTTTGTAATCCGACTGCCGGTGGGTTCGCCGACAGCGACGCAGACTGGGTAAGCGGTATGTCCGGAAACGAATCATCTGAGCGGATTCTGGTCGTCGATGACTCGGCGCCGACACTCGAGGTGCTGCGCCGGAATCTCGGCTCGGCCGGCTATGTCGTGTTCACGGCATCATCCGTGGCGAACGCCATCGCCGTGCTTCAGAAGACGCCGATCGACCTGGTCGTCACCGATCTGAAAATGCCGCAGGAGACCGGGATCGATCTCATCCGGCATGTGCGGGAAAACTACCGCGGCACCGCTGTCATGATGATCACCGGCTATGCCTCTGTCTCCGGCGCCGTCGAGGCGGTCAGGCTCGGCGCGGAGGACTATCTTGCAAAGCCGTTCACCGACGAAGAACTCATTTCCGCGGTTCGTGCGTCATTGCAACGCGGCAGGCTTCGACAGGCGGCGGCGCCGGACGGCTCCCACACCGAAGAGCTGCCGCCAAGCGGCCTGCTCGGCGAATCGGACGCCATGAAAGCGATCCACCGCATCATCCGGAAGGCGGCGGAAACCACTGCGACCGTGCTCATCACCGGTGAAAGCGGCACGGGTAAAGAGCTTGTCGCGCGGGCCGTTCATTACGGCAGCTCACGCGCGAGCGCGTCATTTGTGCCGGTCAACTGCGGGGGAATCCCCGAGAATCTTCTCGAAAGCGCACTCTTCGGACATCGAAAGGGCGCATTCACGAACGCCCTCGAAACACGCGCCGGCTTTTTTCAGACAGCCGACGGCGGCACGATATTCCTGGATGAGATCAGCGAAATGAGCGCGACCATGCAGGTCAAACTGCTGCGCGTGCTTCAGGATCGCGAAGTTTACATGGTCGGTTCGACCAAGTCGCAAAAGGTGGACATCCGAATCGTGGCCGCCTCGAATCGCGAATTGCTTCCAATGGTGACGAAGGGTGCGTTTCGAGAAGACCTCTTCTACCGCCTGAATGTGATTCCGATCCAGATGCCTCCGCTGCGCGAGCGCGGAGACGACGTCCTGCGGCTGATCGATCACTTCGTCACGCGGTACAGCGCCGCCGCCGGCCGCGAGAAGCCAAGGGTCTCGGAACAGGCCCTCGGCGCGCTTCAGGGATATCCTTGGCCGGGCAACGTCCGAGAACTGGAGAACGTCATCCAGAGGCTGGTGCTGATGTGCGACGGGCCGGAGATCGACGTCACCGACCTGCCAACCCTGATGAGGTTCAGCGCGCTGCGATCCCCCCGCGCGGACAAGACCCTTCGAGCGGTCGAGGCCGAACACATTCGATTCGTTCTCAGCGAATGCGAGGACAATAAGTCGAAGGCGGCGCGAATACTGGGCATCGATCGCAAGACGCTCCGTGAGAAGCTCAAACAGCTCGACATTCCCGACGACGAATAGCCTCATCGAACGTGGGGCGGAATGCCCCACCCGATTCATTCCTGACCAGTCTGGAACGTCCTCGGTCTGCCTCGACGTCGAACACCCTCATTCGGAATCTGCCGATCGCCGAGCGATAAGACTTTGGCCAACACATAGTTAGATCCGGTCAAGGCTCCGGCTCTGCCCGCGTCCCTGCCAATCCGATTCCCCTTTTTCAAGTGGAACGCCCATTGCTCCTATGACATTCGAAAGGTCGCCGCGTGGGTGCGGCGAGAGCGACCGCCAGACCGAATCGCGAGGTTTCCAATGACAACGGCAAATCGAGATATCACACTGATCGGCTTCATACTCGAAGAGAATCGGGACCCCGCCCCGCCGCGCCGGCCGATTCCATCCGTCCCCCCACTCGCGTCCGCTGAACAGGATGCCCAATTCGAATGCGAAGAGGGCGAAAGCGCACGCCCGACCCCCATTCCGGGACTGATCAGGAGCGGCCGGAGGGGGGAGCACTGGCGGGCCGACGTGGGTTATACTACGGACGAAAAGCGACCTTCTGCGTCATTCGAATTGGACCGGCGTACGGTCGAAGAGGGATGGACGGCGGAGGACGGCTCGGCGTCATCGTTGCCCGGGCTGATTGTCTCTGCGGCATCCGAAGTGACGTCGAAGGTCGATTTGCTTGGTGAAGAGCAGTCGAACGCCGGCATGGGATTGTGTGCGACCTGCGAACATCAG
>CALLKH010000424.1 GCA_938008425.1 uncultured Planctomycetaceae bacterium
CCTGCCCCGCCGCCCAAACGGCCGTCCCCGATGCAGTCAGCGGCCGGCGTGCGTATGCGCCAGACTCACCAACGCAGCGGTGTATTCGCGCGAGATTTCATCACCCTCAGGGCAAACAATCACCAGCACTTCATTGCCGCGTTCATCAACGACAGAATCCGGGCCAACGACCTTGTAGTCGAGGAGGTTGGCGCCCCACCGGATCTTAAAGCAATCCAGATTTCGAATCTCGACACGGTACGTCTTCCCGACTTCGCCCGGCACATTCTCGACAACAATCGCATCCGCTCCGCTGCGCCGAACGACGCCTGACTCCAAGAGCGCATCCAGGCTCCCCGGAAGCTGCCCATCATGGTCAACTGACCATGCCGCCAGCGCCACGAAGACATCATGCGATTCGGTCAGATTTCGCTGATATCGTACACTGGCCATCCAGCAGAACGCGAGCGCAACGGCCACGACGAGGCCGGCGAGATAAGCTGAACGTGCTTTTCTTGGGAACAAGATATCTTCCTTTGAATTCGGTAAGCGTCCCAAATGACAGAATAGCACCTCTCGACGATGGCCGCTCCCATCCGGTAAAATCTCCACCATTCAGAGAAGCAAGAGAACTAGGGACAGTCACCTATTTCGTCGATACGGCCGGCCTGAAAACAGGTGACCGTCCCAAGTTTCCACTATTTGCCTGCACAGATAGTTCCGCACTCTTCCATGTTGTCAGTGACCAGTTTGCAAAAACCGGCGCGCACCTCACCCTGAAACGCCTCAACCATGTTCGAGAATACACACCGCCTGTTGAAGAGCGGCTTTCCCGAAATGTTTGCCTTGTTCCAAGCCCTGCATTGCCCCGGAGAAATTGGAAACTCGGCTCGAATTCCACGTTTGGGTATAATGACGAGCAGAACGTCCTGTTGTCGCTCGATAACCTGTTCGAATTCCGTTCCGATGAAGAGTATCGCCTGTTGAGGCGTGCATTTCTCTACCCACCCACTCACATCAGGGTCTTGTGTTGCAATCGCAACAACCAGATTGAGTGCTTCGTCGTAGAACAGTTGAGTTCCTTTCCCATCCATCGCGCCGCCATATGGGTGCCACGCGCCCCTCCAACTCATCTCACTGCTTCCCCAATAGTGGAAGATCGGCCTCTCACTAGCTGGAGGGGGCATCATGTAATAGTGATGGATGACGAGCACAACGCCAATCGTGAAGAGCAAAACGGTCCACTGAGCGATGAGTTTGGCTATGTGCGGCATCGGTTCATCACCTCATGCATGATGCCAAACCAGGTTCATGAAACTATGAAACTAGGGACAGTCACATGTTTCGAGACTCACTCTCGTGACCAGCCCAGGGACAGCCACCTAATTCTCGGCGCGTCCGTGTTACTCTGCCAGCGGTAGTACGCACTTCAAGCGCACCTGAGCACGACCTCCTCAGATTCTCCATCGAGCCTGTGCTCCATGCGCATATTCCGATCAAAAGTATTTAGATCCGCCCTCGCCGCTGAATTGTACCCGGCCGCGGCTTGAATAGTCGAGCAAAACTCCGGAGTCGGCGCGAAGCACCACAGACACCCCGTTTCAGGGGATTCAGACTTCCTGGTAGAATCGTGTCAGATTGCCCCAAACGGTCGGGACGGGAATTCATCCGCGTGGAATGAAACAAGAACGTGCCGAAAGTGAGCCGCGCCGTCAGCGGGTCGCTCCCCCAATGAACCGTGATTCGAATGAGCCGTCGCCCTAGTGCGCCGTCTCCCGCGGCCGTTGGACGGCCCGGCGCTTTCTCGCCGCGAACTCAGGCGCCTCGGTCAGGCAGGTGCCCAGGATGCCGATCGACTTCAGAAACGCCTTAAACCCCACGCGCGTCAGCTTGACACCCTCGCCGCCGACGTCGGGATAGCCCCGGCCGGCCGCGTCGGGCTGTACGTTCTCCCAGTTGCGGAAGAGCCGGCCCCAGTCGCTGTTGAGCACTTCGCGCATCATCTTCTTGGCCTTCAACGGGTACCAGAAGCTGTCGTGGTAGACGACGCTGGCGAGGTAGGCCCACGGCGCGAGCACGGTCTTGAGCGACCACTCGATCGGCTTCTTCAAAGGTCCCCAGTAGATCTTGTGCTGCATGCGCGAGGCGAAGGTCATCTTCTTGAACGGCCCGACGAAATTCCAGTTCTCGTTCGCCGCGTCGACATCGCCGACGATCTCAATCTTTCGCGGATCGCCGCAGCCCAGCCCCATGTCGTGGGCCATCTTGATGAACTTGATCGACAGCGGGTCCATGCCCATCAGCTTGGCCGCGACCGCGTCGATCGCCACCTGGTCGGCGCTCGCGAGAATCACATTCTTCGTATGCGGAATCATGCAGCGCGGGCCGGGGCCGTCGCCGGCGAAGGTGCCGTCCATCACCGCGAAGACGCCACGATGAATCTTCTTCTGGATCATCAGGAGATCGACGAGCGTCTCGTGAATGACCGGATGGGTCCAGTGCCGATGCTCGTTCAAGAGGCCGCCGAACGCGTTCTTCATCGCACCAGTGGTCGTCGTGAAGATGTGCGTCTTCACCGTCGGTAGGTGGATGATGTTCTCGCCGATGAAACGCTTGGGAATGTGGAAGCCCTTGGGATAGACCTCGTTCAGACACGTGAACTTGTCCGCCAGATCCCCCACCGCATCGCGGACGTGAATCCACTCCTCGCCTTCGTACAAGTGAACGTTTCGCAGCCCGTGGGCGTCGGTGACGTTGACCTGCTTGTTCTCCCGCTCGCCGAGGTGGGCGTCGATGACGACGGTGCGGTTGTGGCAGCCGTGAATGAGGTCGGGGCTGTAGCCGTCCTGCTTCATGGCGCGGATGACGCCCTCAAGCTGCCAGGGCGTCGTGCTGCTGCCGGGGAAGAAGAAATGCCAGCTGATGTTGATCTTCAGGCCGGTGTCGGCGTCCTTGGCGACGACGGACTGATAATCTGCAAGATTCATGAGCCGGTGGTAGTCGGCAAGGACCGTGGCCGGCGATGTTCGAAGTATGGCAACCTTGGACATAAGCGCTCGTTAAGTAATATCGAT
>CALLKH010000425.1 GCA_938008425.1 uncultured Planctomycetaceae bacterium
TGTTCCGAGTTCGCCCCAGATCGAGGCGGACGCGGTGAATGATCGCGAGTTGATGGCGGCCGTCGCGGAGCGCGAGGCGAAGGGCGTGCGTTTCCATGATTCGCTTCTGAAGGCGGTGTCGAAATCCCAGGTGCCGCTCACGTCGCTGCTCAAGGATGTTGAATCATTTGGCGGCGAGGTGGACAAGCTCATCGCCAAGCAGACGGATGCGGAAATCCGAAAGGAACTGGAGCGTGTCGCGCTGAGCCTGTCGGATTTGAAGGACCACGCCGCCGAATTCTCCCAGGGCTGGGATGAATTGACGCCGCGAATCGCCGGCTGGACCAGCCGGGATGACGTCGACGTTCTGCTGGAATACCAGAAGAAGGCCGAGTTGCTCGTTCGCGATTTCCACGCGAAATCCAAGGATGCACTCGGAGCGGCGATCAAGGGCGCCGACGACATCGGCCGAAGCGGGGCCGAAATGACGCAGCGCCGAATCATCCAGGCGCAGCTCGCCAAGCATTCGCAGTCCTGTTTCGAGCGAAGGAATGACTGGACCGTCGGCGCGAGCGAAGTGGTTCCCGCGAACAACGCCGAACTGAAGGCGCTTCGAGACACGCTGGTCAACCTGGCCCCCCGAATCGAACAGCGCCGCGAGACTCACCGGGCGGCGGTCATTGCGAAGCTGACGGAGCAGCGTGAAAAGGACTGGCAGGCCGAAGAGTCGCGGCTCAGGAGCGCGGTGGCGTCGGCCGATGCGGCGTGGCGCGACGCCAGCCGAAGCGCGATGTCCGCGATGGAAACGGCGCTTGATCTGAACGAGACGACCTTGAATGCGATGAAGCAGCGGCGCGACGAACTCGTTGTGCAGCAAAGCCGGATGACCCGGCTCGAGAGAGAACTCTCGGAGCGGCAGGCGCTGGTCGAGCGGCTGCGATCAGATGCCGCCTTCAGCGGCGGCAAGGTAGAGTATCAAGGCGCGGAAATCGTCGAAACCGCCTCGGTGTTCGATCCGAACCGCGCCGTGTCGGGGCTTGGCCTGGGCGGCGGCATCGCCGTTCTCATGATGATTCTTGTCTGGTTGATGACGCGCCCGGCTGCCGGCATGGGTCGGGTCGAATAAGCGCGGACGCGCGAGAGGAGCCGACGCGAAACCGTGCGACGATTGCGTGTGCTCCTGTTGTCGACGGACCTCGAGCGTGGGGGGCTGCCGCTTCGACTGGTTCGGCTGGCCCGCCTGCTGCCGTCGGTGAATGTCGAACCGGTGGTCGGGTGTCTGACGCGGCGGGGGCCCCTGAGTGACGTCCTTGAGGCCGGTGGAATCGAGACCTTCTCGTGTGACGCGGCGGGGCGGTTCGATCCGCGATGTCTGGCCGCCTTCGCAGGTCATGTTCGACGAATTCAGCCTGATTTGATTCACGCTTCACTCTTTCACGCCAACCTGGCGGCGCGCCTTGTCGGCCGGGCGGATCGCCCGCGCCCCGTGCTGACGTCGACCGTCACCATCGAGATCGAGCGGCGGTGGCATCGCGTCGTCGAGTCGATGACGGCGAGTCTTTCCGACTTGCACGTGGCCAACTCCGATGCGGTGATGCGGCACCTGCGTGATGAACTGTGCTTTCCGGCTGATCGGCTGATGGTCGTGCCGAACGCGGTTGATTTTGACGCGATCGAGAGCGCGCCGCGCCGGTCGCGCGGCGAGATCGGCGTCACGGAGTCGGAGCGTCTTGTCGTCTGGGCGGGACGGCTGGATCCGGTCAAGAATCTTGATGCGTTTGTTGACGTACTGGATCAGGTGTCACAGTTTCGGCATGTACGGGGGCTGGTGCTCGGCGACGGGCCGGATCGAAGTCGAATCGAATCACTGGCGGCGAGACGCGGTTTGAGCGGGCTCCTTCGATTCGCGGGCTGGTCGCAGGACGTGATCGGCTGGTTAAAGGCGGCGGATGTGCTCCTGTTTCCGTCGTGGACCGAGGGGTCGCCCAATGTCGTGCTGGAGGCACTGGCAGCGGGCTGTCCGGTGGTTACAAGCGATGCGGCGGCCTGCGTTGAACTTCTCTCGCGCGCCGGGGCCGGCGTCGCATGTCATCCTTCTGACATTACGGGGATGATTCGGGCGGTGGATGCGGTGCTCGCCGATCCCGAGGGGGCACGCCGGCGGGCCGCGCAGGGGGCGTCCAGGTTGCGGGAGACCCATCGACCGGAGGTGGTGGCGGGGCGATGGCGTGGGGTGTACGACCGTCTGGTGGGGGATCGGGGTTAGGCGGCGTCCGGCAGGCCCGGAGGTCCGATAGAAATTCTTTTTGACGGCGACTCGAATGCAACTTCATTTATTCTCGGATGTTCCGCGCGCGGGGTCCGATATAGGGAAATTGGAGCGCGAGAAATGCCGAGAATACACTTGCATTGGGTGGGGAAGAAAGTATGTTAACTCCCACGAAGTGGGGAAAAGTGAACGCCGGCGGTGGTTTGGAGAACCATGGTTTTTCTCGGAAATTCCGACGTTCTCCTCGATGCCAAGAACCGGCTGGCGATCCCCGCGAAGTTCCGGCGGAACCTGGATCCCGAGAGGGATGGGACCGCCTGGGTGGTCTTTCAGGGGACGCCCCCTGATACGTTAAGTCTGTATCCGGAGAAAGTGTTTCTGAGACTGGTGGAGAAGGGCGAGTCGTCGCTGATTTCCGATGAGGACCAGCGGAAGTTCGATCAGGCCTTCTTCCCTCACGGTGAACTGTTGGAGCCCGATGGACAGGGTCGAATCCTGATTCCGGAACGGCTACTTCAGGCAACCGGACTTTCTCGCGAAGTGGTTGTCTGCGGCACTCGGAATCGGCTGGAGATCTGGAAGCGCGACGTTTTTCGGCGTCATGAGTCCGACTCTCGAGAGCGATTGCCTGAACTGGAAGCACGTGCACGCAAGGCATACCAGGACTCTCAGCGGCAGCCCGGCCGGTAGGCCGGCAAAAGGTTCCCGGCCAACGAGTGACGCGTCGTCACTTGGTGGTTCAGGGGAAGATTCGGATGGCTGGGCGGAAGGGAGTCGGTTGAGGATTTCCTTCCGCCAGCCAGCTTTTCAATCGCATTTTACAGTCTTCCATGCGACGAGGCCACGGATGGTCAAGTCGCGGAGGGAGCGTTCGTGATGATCAGAGCTATGCGATGGCGGTCATCGGCTCGTAAGTGCGACGACCCTTGCACGGGGTTCGCCGCATGCGGTCACGAGTCGGCCGACCTTCCTCGCCGTAGGGCCGGCCATGGATCGGCCGCCGCACCGTAGGGCTTTCTTATCCTTTCGTTGGTGTGATCATCGCGACGCGTCGTGGGCTTCCGATTGTCACGGATGACAATTGGGGCCGACATTTTGAAGAGGAAGTGGCCGCGCGACAACGGATGGTCGCGCGGCCTTTTTCTTGTTTGAAGC
>CALLKH010000426.1 GCA_938008425.1 uncultured Planctomycetaceae bacterium
GAATCCAAACGGCCTCCTTCAGTCGTGGTCCAACAACTCCAGTTTCGCGGCATTTCACACACAAAGCCCGCACGACAACAACTCGGGGGCGCCGCCGGGGGCGGTCGGCGGCGGTCTGGATGACCGATTTGATTTTCTGCTGCTCTCGCCATCGCTTCACGACACGGCGAACCCGGATTACATCTCGAATTCCTACAAGGCATTCGGCAACGACGGCCTGCACTTCAACAGCGACATCAATGACTTTCCGGTCATCCCTGAGGGCTTAGCCATCGCGAATGCGCTGCATGCATGCGCTGATCACCTTCCAGTTTACGTCGACCTGACCGAGCCGTTGTCGCAGCCTCAGATCACCGCGCCGTCGTTTCTCGGATTCCCCCAGGTTCTGGTCGGCGCGAATGTGGATGCGACGCTGAACGTGTCCAATCCGGCCGCGCCGCCCGGCATTCCCCTTCAGTACAGCATGACACCACCGTCCGGTTTCACTGCGCCGGGCGGCAGCTTCATGCTCAACGCCGGCGACAGCGCCATGCATACCATCACGCTCACGAACACCGCGACGAGCGGGAACAAGAGCGGCACGCTGGTCATCTCGAACAACACAACGACGAATCCCAAAAACGTCACGCTGGTCGGTCTCGTTCTCGATCACGCGGTTCCGTCGACCCTGCCCGACGCCATTCTGACCAGCGGCCTCATCGACTTCGGCGAACATGAGGTCGGCATGTTCGCCGATCAGACAGCCACGATTTACAACGCCACCGTTCCGCAGTTTCCGAACAAGGTCAATCTGTCCGTTCAGACCGGCCAGATTTCGAATGACGCATCGGGGCGATTCAGCCTGGTGGGATTCAATCCGCCCATTGGTGGAATCTCCGCGTCGACCGGCGTGACGATTCACTTCGACGACGCGGCCGCCACCCCGGGCGTCTACACCGCGACGCTGACTTTCACCACGCAGGATGATACGACCGCACAGGGCGGCACCGCCCTCTCGAACATCGTCTTCGATCTCATGGCGTCCGTTCCCTCGACCGGGCCCATTCACGGCGACTTCGACCTGAACCTGATCGTCGGGATCGAGGACATCGATCCGTTCGTGGCGGTTCTTCTCGATCCGGACAACGCCACGGCCAACGAACTCTGGATCGCCGACATGAACGACGATCTTTCGGTGGACGGTGCTGATCTCCAGTTGTTCGTCGATGCGATCCTGAATTAATCGCCGGCCGGGCCGATCGCGGTCAGAATCAAGTAATCACAACCTGAAACGTCCGACAATCGATCAACTTCGCTTTTGACCGCGCGTCGGCGCATTCATATAATCGCATTCGGTATCTGTTTGTCGCCGATCGCGGATTTAACATGATCATCACCATTGACGGACCTGCCGGCTCAGGGAAGAGCACCGCGGCCAGGAAACTGGCGGCGAAGCTCGGCGTCGCCTATCTCGACACGGGCGCGATGTATCGCACGATTGCATTCGCCGCGCTCGAGGAGGGCATCCGCCTCAAGGATGAAGCCGAGCTGATCCGCGTCGCGCGCGATGCCGACATTCATCTCGACTGCGTGCCGACGCATACGCGCGTAACCCTCAACGGCCTGGACGTCAGCGAGGCGATTCGCTCCATGGCGGTCAACCAGGCGACGAACTACGTCGCCCGAATTCAATCGATTCGAGACCTGCTCGTTGAAAAGCAGCGGGCGATCGGGCGCAAGCTCGGCTCGCTGGTCACCGAAGGCCGCGATCAGGGCAGCGTGGTCTTCCCCAACGCCGATTTCAAGTTCTTTCTCGACGCCGCCATTGAGAAACGCGCCCTGCGTCGATACCAGGAGCTCTCGGCAGACGGCGAAGAGGCTTCGTACGAACTGATCCTCGAGAATCTTCAGGAGCGCGACGGAAACGATCAGCGACAATGGGCCCCCCTGCTCGAACCGACCACCGCCATCCACATCGATACGACGAATATTTCCATCCACGAGGTCGTCGAGCGCCTGCTGGAAGAGATTCACCGAAAAAAAAAGTCGATGAGCACCGAGGGCAGGAATCCCGCGGCGAAGCCGGAGATAGCGGGATCGATTCCGTAACCGCCCCCCATCCACCCATGCCCCCTGCTGACTCACTTGAACCCAGGAAGCCGGCCCAACCGGCACAGCCCGAGCGAGCGAGATTCGGCTATGCCTTTATGCGCCTGCTATGCCGAATCGTCTATCGCACCTATTTTCGCGGCCGAACGCTGCATCTCGACCGCGTGCCGAATAGCGGCCCGGTACTGCTCGTTGCGAATCATCAGAGCTTTCTCGACCCGCCCATTGCCGCGCTATCGCTCAATCGGGAATGCGGCTACATCGCGCGAGACAGCCTCTTTCGAAATCCGCTCATTCGCCGGCTCTTCGTCTATTTGAATGCGTTTCCTGTCAAACGCGGCGCGGCCGACGTCAACGCCGTCAAAGAACTGCTGCGCCGCCTGAAGAACGGCAAGGCGGTGCTGATTTTTCCCGAAGCAACGCGAACCCGCGACGGCTCGATCGGCCGGATCAATCCCAACTCGCTCGCGGTCGCAAAACGCGCGGGCGTGCCGATCGTTCCCACGCTGATTGACGGTGCGTTTGAAGCCCTGCCACGCGGAGCGATCATCCCCCGGCCGCGCCGACTGAGCGTTGTTTACGGTGAGCCGATCACGGCGGCCGAAGCCGGGGAGTGGCCGATCGAGCGGGTCGTTGAAACCGTGACGGAGCGGTTGCAGCTGGCGAAGCGAGAACTGGCGGCGCTGTCGCGATAGTCGTCACAACGGCCGGGCGTCGATCATTTACCCGAGTGACTTAAGGACAACCACCGGCGAGCACGCAGGCGACGAAGAGCGGAAGATCGGCGCCGTCGGCGTCGCCGTCCCGATCGATGTCGGCGGCACAAAGCGCGGCGTTATTCGACGGCCCGGTCAGGAGTGCATCAACGAACAGGCTGATGTCGCCTGAATTCACCATGTCGTCCAGATTCATATCGCCCGGAATTGACGAGTCATAGCGCCCGACCAGATCGATGGAGAAGTTGAAATTCGGATCGCGGCAGTAGGTCTGGCAGCTCTGGCCGACACGCGCCGATCCGGGAATCCAGCCGAACAGGGCCCGTTCCCAGACCCACGTCGTCGGATGCCCCGCCGTATTGTTGAAGATCTCAACGAAGTAAGTTCCGGCGCCGAGCGCGACCGGTGATGCCGGCGTCATGTCATAAATGTGCTCGCCAATGTTCAGAAACGTCACGCCGGTGGCCGCGCGCGCCGTGGCGACGCCTGATTCCGAGTGAACGAGCGCTCCGGGGATGCCGCCCGCGGACTGGTAGAAGTTGACCGTGAAGTCATCCGGCACGGGCGTGTTGCCGGTGTAGGCGCCCCAGACGCGAAGCGATTCGATGCGGGCCGAACGCGACAAAGTGAAATCCTCGGCCGCCTTGTTTACGCCAAGCGAAGGATGGGGATCGGCGTCGCTGAGCGTGCCAGAGGACTTGTTCCGGGTCTGCTGAAGGAAATAGGTATCGCCGAGCCCCAGTGCCCGATCGACCTCATCGGCGACGCCGTTGCCGTCGCAGTCGGCGCTGCCGGGACAGCCGAACACGCGAACATCATCCACGAACCACCCGGTGAATCCGAAGCAACTGTCCTTGCCGAAGTCGAATCGAATCTGAATCACATCGCACGGCGAAACCAATGAACCGAGTTCCACGAGCGACGTGCCCCACTCTCCGCCGACGCCGGTGAATGCCAACTGGCCCGCCAGCGGATTGGTGTTGTCCGTCACCGTCGTGAAAAGCGAAGTGTTGTAGGGATTCAGATAGAATGCGATGGACGGAATGAGCGTCCACGCCCCGCCGTTCACCCGCAGGGAGACGTTGCCGCCGTCAAACCGTGGCTCGGTCTCGACGAAGTGCGTGAACGACAATGAGATTGTATCCATCCCCGAAGGAATGACGATCGACGGGCTGATCAGCGAGTGGACCGCCTCGTCACTCGTCTGTGCCGAGCAGTCGCCGCGATTTGGATCATCACAGTACCAGGCGGTCCCCGTTCGCCCGAACGGCAGCGAGCCGCGCAACACCCAGTCGTACGGCTGCCAGGTCGCAGTGTTGGCGACACTCCATCCCGGCGCGCCGGTCTCGAATTCGTCCTCGAAGATCAGCTGTTCCGAATCGCACATCGGCGCCGGCGTCGAATTGAGGACCGGGATCGACTGGCCGCAGCCGCCTTTGGCGTTCAACTCCACGGCGACAAGCGCCTTTCCGACCTGCTCGACATCGAAGGCGGTGATCGTCGAGCCCGAGGACAGCCCGGTGCGGGGATCGAGCGGAGCGAATCCGACCAGATCCGCGGCGGCCTGATTGATCGCGATAAAGGCGTCTTCAAAATCGGACGCCACCGTCAGGTAAACGGACAAGGCGCGGTACCAGATCGCGCCCGCCTTGATCGGACCGATGCCGACCACCGTTTGACCGTTAAACGTCTTGCCGTCGCAGGCAATCGCGAAGGCGTGATTCAACACGCCGCTGCCGCTGTGAACGCCGCCGGCGTCGAGCCCGCTGCATCCCTGAAACTGCGACAATGCCCGGTCCGGGTGGCCGAAGCACGTCGGGTCCCACATATCCCGAAGCCCGCCCGGCCATGCCGCGGAATTCTCGCCGATCAGCCAGCGACGGCCGTCCTGATACCCGTTGCCAATGCTGCTGCACAGGCCCGTGCGCTGGTTGTTCGGGAGATCGGCGCCCGGACCGGTCGGATGCGCGGTCCAGGGTGTCACGCCGGTTACATCGACGAAGGCCGACCCGCCGTTGTAGAGGTCCACGAGTTCACCGAAAATATCGGAGAAGCTCTCGTTCATCTGACCCGGTTGATTCTGGTAAATCAGATTGGCGGTGAACTGGGTCACGCCATGTGTAAACTCGTGAGCCACGACGTCGTCGACCGTCGTGCCCTGGCAGAAGTACATCTGGCGTCGAAGAAAGCTCCATGCCGCATTCGGATTCGCCGGACACTGGGAAAAATCGTAATACGTGCTGGCGATGATCGGCGAGCCGAGCCCGTCATAGCTGTCGCGGCCGAAACCGAGTTGAAAGAAGCTGTGCACATCGCCGAGGTAGTCATACACCGAGTCGATTTCGGGATCGCCGTTCGGAGGATCGCCCTCGGCGCGGATCAGGCCGCCAGGCAGTTCAGTAGAACCAAATGCATCATAGACCCGGCGGTCGATCGCCCTGCAGACCAGGGACCACCGATCCAGAACATCGCCATTCAGGGCGTCGACGAAGTAAGCCTCGGCGTCGGCACCCGATCCGTCCTCAATCTCGACATGAAAGGCGAGGTGCGCGCCGATCGGCGGATCGCCGTACCAGCCGGGATCGACGACGACGAGTTCGCAGCGATGCACAACTGAACGCGCGAAGCCGCTCATGGCCGACGCGACGCCGATCGCTTCATCACGGGTAAGTGTCGGTACGATCGAGAGCGAGCGCGGTATCGGATGGAACCGTCCGCTCGCGAATGACGCGCCGTTGGCGCCGGCCAGATGAATCTTGAGAATGCCGGAGAAGACGGGCACGCCTAGGTGACGCTGCCCATAGGTCAGATGAACGAATCCGACTTCGTCCATCTGGGATCGATCCTGTAATACAAGCTCTGTCGCGGCATCCGTCACTCCGAACGCCGAGGTCAGTCGTTCAATGCGTTCGGATTCGGTCAACCCGTCAGGGGAAACAGGGACAACGCTTGCACGGTTCCCTTCTCCAGCCAGAGAGACCCAGATGGTGTGGCCGGTGGACGAGGAGCGGGCGCTTTGCGGGGTCGAATCTGCGGAGTGAGCGACAGCCGTCGAACAGATCAGCCAGGCTGCGACCGAGGCGCGGGTAAGACGACGCGACACAGCACGCCGACGGAGTCCCTCGTTCGGGATCGCGTTTGAAAACCTGCGCAACAAATCAATTGCTCCTCCGGGCCGATGATCGAGGATCACCGCCACCCAGACGTGAAGTCAGGGTTCTTACCTCCATTCTAACGGAAAGATGCCCGCACGATCGCATGGAACGCGGGATTGAACGCCGAAACCATCGGAAAATCGCCGCAAAAATGGGGACGCCGATCGTTCACGGCTCGGGATCAGGATCGGGATCCGTCGGCGGGAGACAGACTGAGTCGATGGTCGTGGCGAGAATCACGAACTCGGGGATGTCGTCGACGCTGATACGACCGTCCCGATTCATGTCGCCGGCCCAGACCTCGCGCAGCGGCCAGGCGCCCTGCCCGGAGTCGACGAGTATCCTGACGAATCGCTGAATATCCGCTCCGTCGAATACGCCGTCGCTGTTTACATCCCCTGTTCCGTGCAGACCCCAGGGAACCGGCGAATTCCAGATCGCCGGACCCAGGATGAGAAAGGCGTCGTCGTCGTTCACCACGCCATCGCCGGACAGGTCTGCCGCCGCCATCATCGCGGGGGTTGTGATTGCCCCGATCAGAATCTGCGACATCAAAATGATGTCACCGCCGTCGACGTCGCCATCGCCGTCAATATCTCCGCTTCCGGTCGGACTCGGAGGCTCGACGTCAAACCAGTTCGGAACGCGTAGAAACGGGTCGCCGACGAGCGTCCACATCCAGTCATTCAGCGGATTCGCGAGATAAAACGACTCCCCGAGCGTCCATCCCTCCGCCAGACAGGCGACGAGGATTTTGGGAAAAGGCGCCTGAAACTGCGGTTCACCCGTCGCGCCGATGGCCGCGGCATATCCCTCGGCGATCGCATTCGGAACAAATCGTCCGCCGCCGTCGGTCGTGCTTCGCACGGTCGTCGCACCCCAACTGTTGAAGTTATAGGCGAACATTCGCGAACCGGGGAGATTTGTCGCCAGTCGTCCGTTGTTCCAATTCGTAACGTCGTGGGCGTCGATTCGAAAGGCGTCGAGAAATGTTCCCTCGAAGTCCGAATCGAACTCCCGCCAGGGCACCGCCGAAAGAAACGGCGACGAGACCGCATCCCGCAGCCAGGGCCAAATTCCCTGCGTGAATTGCATATCCGTATAGTCGTACCATGCAAATTCGTGGCTGATGTAGTGCCCGGGATTCTCGATCGCCTTGGCCCGGAGTGTCATCGCCTTGGCAAGTTCAAGCGACGGAGCGTCGATTCGGGCGACGATGTATTTGCCGGGCGCCAGGGTTTCGCGGGTCAGTCTGCCTCCAGGGGGAAGAATACTCTGGGAGAAATGCGGGCATTGAAGGTTGTAGCCCTGCTGCGAGGCCGGCGGGAGCTCGTCGTCATACATATCCTGAAAGGCATCCGCGACCGAGTAACCCCCCGGGCCGCCCAGGGGCGGGCTTGCGTAATGGCCCGGCAAGCCATAGCCCAAGAGGATGCCCATGATCTCGTCACGAAACCCCTTGTCGCTGTCCAGCAACGTTCGGACCGGCGTCACCAGCTGTGTCTGTACTTCGTTAAGACTATTCAAGTGCTCACTGGTGGACGCGTGGAGCCCGCTCATGTTGTAATCAGGAATCGATCGTTGTGATTGATACCATTCGGCCCACTCCACACTCTCGGGAAGATCGAGATTGTAAAGAACGAGCCAGCTGCCGGGCAAATCCGCCGTGCGGCGCTCGGCTCCGAGATTCTGACCGGACGGAAACTCGGTCTGCGCGGCGCCCCCATCCGCACACAGCGCGGTCGTCAACCATACTAGTCCTGTCCAGCAGAATCCGGACATGGTCCTATTCCCACTCAAACGGCGGCGGCGACACCCGGTAGATTGGTCCTGAGTCCGAAACGGAGGCGCCTACGCGAACCAGGTATCAGCTTCATTCCGCACGCGGGTCTCGAAAAGAAGTCGCGTTTCAAGTTGTCAATCGGGCAAACGTCGTCGAGGGCTTTCAGAAATCCCTCAACCTGCGAAAAACCTGAGGCACCAGTGGGCCTGCAACTGCGCCCCTCGCAACCATCTGCATGGTGCGGAAAAAAAAAGAAACCGGCCCCAATGAAGGGCACCGGTTTCTGTGTTAGTCATCTGAGGAAAAGCATTTGCGCTTACTTATGCCAAGAGCCTGACTCTTCTCATCAACCCTGAATCGCCATTCCGACGACTCAGATGACAGGCCCGCGACTAAGACACGCAACAAAAACTCTTGGAACGCCTCTCTCTTGCGTTCGAAACTCCCTAATCACGCATCACACCTTTGAGACCTGCGGACAAGGGTGCGCCAGCGAATTTCGACTGGCGATACAACCCCGGTCAGCAAGACTCGTGTGACACACCCTTTGCCGAACTAGCGTCGGCGGCGAAGGAGCGCCAAACCGGCGAATCCGAGCATGGCGAGGGTCGCCGGCTCGGGAATCAGCGCGATCTCGATTTCGAAGCTCTGGAAGGTCTGATCCAGCGAGGCGTTTCCGCCGATTCCCGCGAAGGCGGTCAGCAGATTCTCAAAGCTGATGTGCAGATCGTTGTCGAATGCCGGCGAATACCACGACACATCGGCGGTGGTGATTGCCGAGTAAGGACCGCTGAGCGAACCCGAACCGGGAACGATCGGGAACGTGTTGGGGGTTCCAACGACGAGACCGGTCTCTGTCCGCGGGAGCGGCTCGGGATTCTGCGCGGCAAACTCAGTCACCGTCAGAGTGCCGACCAGATCGACGTAGGAATCCTGTCCGGCCACCGCGTAAACGCCGCGGACGCGAACTTCGACTCCCGTCAACTGAAAGCCCGGCGCGAGATGCAGATTCCAACTGACCGTGTCACCCTGGGTCGTTGTAAAAGCATCGCCCGGGGTATCGTTCACGCCGAAACCCGCGCCCGTGTTAAACACGAAGCGGTCCGTGGCGGTCACGATCGGACTGCCGAACAGTCCGTTCACGTCAGCACCGCTGTCCCAGGTGAAGTGTCCCGATGGGGCCGCGCCGGCCGCATTCGACCAGGCTGCCGCCATGACGGACTCCGCGCTGCCCGCAGCCAGAAGGGCCACGCCCAGCGTCAGAA
>CALLKH010000427.1 GCA_938008425.1 uncultured Planctomycetaceae bacterium
CTGTACGGCGATCCCCGGATTTCGCCTATTTCGGCGATTTCTCGGTCCTGGTCAGCTCGATGGACTCGCAAAGGGCGGTCAGCGGCTCCATCATCCGCCGCGACGATTGTTCGGACCACAGATACACACGGATCTGCAGATCCTTGTCATTCGACGCTTCGGCATGAAGCTGGGTGATTCCTTCGTGCGTATCCCGAAACGTTGTCACCGTGCCCTTAAGCGGTCCCATTCGAATGGTCTCGACCACACCGGTGAGAATCAGCACGCTGCGACTGAGCGCCCCGACGGGGTTGATCGCCTGCGGGCCTTCCGCATAGGCCACGATGAGCATGCACCGCTGATCCGTCTCGGATCGACCTCGGAAGGCCTTGCTCTCGTCGGCGTCTTCGATGTAGCCGCGATACTCACGCGATGGCAGTTCAATCCAACGGTGGGATTTTGGCAGGGTAAACTTGATCGGCCAGCCCGGCGGCGAGATTACATCCTGAATGGATCGATGGCCGATCGTCCACTGGGCGAGCCCGACCGTAGCGCCGAATGCGATGATCATCGCGATTAATGCGGCACCCGGCTTGGCGGCTTTTTCCCGTGAATACTGCGTCCACATAATGAGTGAGGATACGCCTGCATGCGCCCAATGGCAACCGATCGCCGGCAGCCGGATCGTCGGGCGAGGGTATGCAGATCGTGATGAATCAGGGGGCTTCGCTCGGCCGACACGCCGCCGGGGGCCGCGATCGCGTTGCGTGCGGCCGATTCGAGGCCTAATATCCGGCATCCGTGCGTGAGGAGTCGTGACCGGCTCGTTAACCCTTGGATCGGGACGAAAGGTAACGCGTGAAGTCACTGCTGGCATTTTGCTTATTGCTCGCGTCGTGTCAGACGCCGACGAGTAAGCCCGCGGAGGTGAATCCGCCGGAGGCGAACGACGCCCAGCGGCGCTTGCCGACACAGCCGGCGGCAACCAGCCAACCGGCAGCGACGGCGGCGAATTCGCAACTCAGTTCGGGCGACCCCGTGGTTGACGGCATCCTCGATCGCCTCGACGCGCGCGGTCGTGAGATTAAAGGCCTCTCGGCTGATCTGGTTTACCGCCACATTACGACCATTCCTGTGGACGCCGAGCAGAAGAAATTCGGCTCGCTCCTGTTCGCACGCGGCGAGCCGAACGCCAGCTTCCTGATTCATTTCACCCGTCTGGTCGCCGACGGCGTCGTGACAAAGAACGAAGAGATCTACGCTTTCGACGGACGCTGGTACATTGAGCGAAAGGACGCCGAGTCCTTGAAGACGGTGCTCCGCCGGGAGATCTGCCGCGCGGGTGAACGCATGGACCCGTTCGAACTCGGCAAGGGGCCGTTTCCACTGCCGTTCGGCCAGAAGCGCGAGGAGATTCTGCGACAGTTCGAGGTCTCTCTGTCGGCGTGGCGCGAGGGAGATCCGAAGGACTCAAAACACCTGCACTGCATTCCTCGAAAAGACTCGCGTATGGCGGAGGAATACAATCGCGTGGAGTTCTATGTTGATCCCATTTTGGAACTGCCGGTGAAGATCGTGACAGAACGGCGCGTGGACGAAGTGCGGGTCGAAGTTGAATTCAACAACGTGAAGCTCGACGCGGCGCCGGCGCTTTCGCGGTTCAAGGTGGAGACGCCGGCCGGCTATCGTGAGACGATCGAACCGCTGGACGATAAGCCGGTGGTTGATCTGACTCCCGAAAAGGACCTTCCGGCGGGAAAGCGTGCGAAGGAATGATGCGAAAGTCATTCAGCAGATTGGGGCGGCTATTCATGACCTCGGCGTTCCCACTCATCGCGGGCTGCGATGGCATTCCGCGCAACTCGACGGAGAAGAACGACCTCTCAAAGATGGATACCACGCCGATTGAAATCGTCGGCCGCACGACCTACACCGCCTACATCGCCCGCGAGGAAGACGACAATTATCGCGTCGTCCAGCTTGGTCTCATGAACACCACCGAGGCGGAACTGCCGGAAGACCACGGAATGATCTTCGTCTTCAGCAGCGACGAGCATCGCAGCTTCTGGATGCGCAATACGATCATCCCGCTCGACATCGCGTACATCCGTTCCGACGGCGTCATCGTGAAGACCTACACGATGGAGGCGCTCAATGAGATGGGCTACCCGTCGATCGAGCCGGCGCGGTACGCGCTCGAAGTCCGGGCCGGCCAGTTCGAGCGGTGGGGCGTCGTCGCCGGGGATCGAATCACCATTTCCGACGCCATCAAATAGCCCGGCGAAGCCGACCTCGTCGCGTCCATCTGATCATCCGCACTTCAGCCTGTTTGCCTGCGTCCGAGCCGCCCAGCGGCCTTCCCGTATCAATCACCCGGTTTCACCTTAACTTTCGCCCGGTCTTGGCCGAACAGGGAGGGGGGAGCATTGTTCGCCGGCCGTACGCCTGTTATTCCGCGCACGGCGGCGTCGATATCGGACGATTCATGAGTACCTCGCCGTCACCCATTTCAGGCACCGTCGGAGCGACGAATCGATCCTCTCTCAAGACGCTTCGCATCGGCATCCTCAATGGCGGCGCTCCGACCCATCCTCTGGAACGAACTCTTCTGGCGGCGAAGGATTGGTGCGTCTGCGAGCGGGCCGGCTTCGACGATGACAACGACTTCGGCGCGCTCAACCGGTTTGACGTCATGTTTCTGCTGGATTCGGCCGGTCCGGATGACGACGCCGAAGACGCGATCCTGAAGCAGGCTCACGCTCAGCTCGATCTCCTTCGAAAGCGGCAGATGGGCGTCGTGGTGTCAACGCGCCGCCCCTGGCGGTACGCCGGATTTGATGCGGGGGTCGTCTGCGTATCGCCGGACATCTCGCCTGATGTCGTGCGCGGCATTCTCATGGGTCTCGCCCATGTGCGGCCGTTTATCCTTCAGCTCGACAACCAGTACGCCGCGATGCAGCGGCTCGGCAAGAGTCTCGCCCGTCGATTCGAAGACACGAACCGCGAATTGCAACTCGCTTCGCGATTGCAGCGGGATTTTCTTCCCAACGAGCATGTCGCTTGCCCGGGATTTCGATTCTCCACGCTGTTTCGACCGTGCTCGTGGGTGAGCGGCGACATCTTCGACATCTTCCGGCTCGATGAGACGCATTGGGGATTCTACCTCGCGGACGCCGTCGGCCACGGCGTCGCGGCGGGGCTGCTTACGATGTACATCAAGCACGCCATCCGCCCCAAGCGGCTTCATCGCGACGGTTACGAGATCGTGCCGCCCTCGGAAGTACTGAGCCACCTCAACGACCTGCTCGCGCAGCAGGGCCTGCCGGACTCGCAGTTCATCACCGGCTGGTATGGCATTCTCAACGTTGAAACAAACGTCCTGCGCTACGCCGTCGCGGGCCATCCGCCGGCGATGCTCATTGACCCGCGAGGCGACATTCGCGAGCTACACGGCGACGGCTGCCTGCTCGGCATCAACCCTGGCGAGCGATTCAGTGACGAGTCGGTGACGCTGCGGCAGGGCGATCGCGTCTTCATCTACAGCGATGGCCTCGAGCCCACGCTCATTGCCCACCGGCCGCCGCTTCCGCGCATGCCCGTGCTTGAAAAGGACATGCCCGAACTGCTCAGACGACCCGCGCCGACATTGATCGAGCAACTCCGGTCGCTTCTCGATGCCGCCCCCGGAAGTCTGACTCAGGCGGACGACGTGTCCGTTCTGGTGCTGGACGTCGATTGGGCGGAGATGGCGGCGAATCCCACGGGCGCGTGATCCGAGCGACACCACCTCTTGACTGTGCCTGATCTCTGATACCCATCGAACATCGCGTTGGAATCGGTCAAAGACCGAATGATTGAGTCGTTCGGAACGAACAGGCGGGGCGGCCCTCGAATTTGTTCAGCCGCGCGTCCATGCGGCCAACATGCGCGAGAGCAACTCTATCGGAAGGCCGACGACGTTGGTGAAGCTGCCTTCAATCGTTTCGACGAACGGGTCCCCCTCGTCCTGAATGCCGTAGGCGCCCGCCTTGCCCGCCCAGAGCCCCGTATCGAGGTACGCGTCGATCATGGCGCCATCGAGCGGTCGGACGCGGATCGTCGTTACGTCGTGGTCGATCATGCGCCGGCCGGTGGCGGAACAGACGAGCGCGATGCCGGTGATGACGTCGTGGACGGTTCCGGAGAGTCGCGTCAGGATTCGGCGTGCGTCATCGCGATCAGCGGGCTTTCCGATGATCTCGTTGTCGAGGGTCGCGATGGTATCGGCGCCGAGCACCGTTGCGCCGGCCTGTTGATCCGCGACGGCGCATGCCTTGAAGAATGCAAGCGACTCCGCGTGCGCGGCGGGGCTCACATGCGGCTGACGCTCTTCGAGTTCCTCGATGCCGGGTGAGATCGCCTCATGGACATATCCATGCGCAATCATCAACTCACGCCGCCTTGGGCTGCTGGAAGCGAGAATGAGTCGTTCGGGTTGTCGCGGTGCAGTCATGACAGCGTACACGGATGCCGAATGAGCGGCATGAATACCAGACTTGAACGACCCAATCGACGAACTGCCGGTCGGCCTCGTCAGATCTTCAGAACGGAATGGATCGGAAACTTCTTCAGCCGATCCCGACCCTTGAGAAACATCAATTCAATCAGGAATGCCACGCCGACGATTTCGCAATCGAATTCCTCGACCAGGTCGCAGCAGGCCTGCATCGTTCCGCCCGTGGCCAGAAGATCGTCAATCATCAGGATGCGCGAGCCCGGTCGCACGGCGTCTTCGATGATTTCGAGCGAGTCTTTGCCGTACTCCAGTTCGTACTCGACCTTCATCGTCTTGCCGGGGAGCTTGCCCGGCTTGCGAATCGGCACGAATCCGGCGGACAGGTTTCGCGCCACCGCGACGCCGAAAATGAAGCCGCGGCTCTCAGCGCCGACGACCAGATCGACCGGCATTCGCCGGTAGGGCTGCGTCAGGAATTCGACGGCCATCGACAGTCCCGCGGGACACGCCAGCAGGGGCGTAATGTCCTTGAAGAGAATGCCCGGCTTCGGAAAATCGGGCACATCCCGGATGAACCGGCCGAGGCTTTCAACGTTGGGAAATGTCAGATCCAAGTCTTCGTGCATCACGGGGGCTCCCTCAGGGGTCGGCGGAATCATAACCGTCGGCGCGCAAGTCGCCAACGCGGAATCATTGGATGTCCGCGTATCGCGGGTGTATTGGCGACGGAAACTCGAAGAACCGCGTAATTCTGCCGCGGCGCAGAGTTGTTCAAATCAGCGGGCGCGCAGCGGTCTAGTTGGCCCGTCTCAATTCAGGCGACTTGATGATCAGGGCTCCGCCGTTGGCCAGCCCCACCTCGATTTCAGCGGCCTGATCCGCGAGCTTGTCGATGGACTCCTCGCTGACCGGCAGGCCTGCGATGCGAACGATGATGTCGCCCGGCGTTAGCCCGCTGGACTCGGCTGGCGTCTCCGCATCCACACGAAGCACGAGCAGCGCATTCTCCGGCAGGTTCGCCATCAGGCGTGTCGCCTGCTTGACAGTCGCGAGTTCCGCGCCGCGAAATGAAATCCGCACATCCGGAAGGGGGCGAACGTCGGTCGTCGGACGGCGCGTCAGCGTCACCGTGGCCGATCGGGGCTTGACGTCGCGCACGTAGGCGAGTTTCGCCATTCGATTCGGACCGAGCGAGCCGATCAGGCGCACGAAATGCTCCACCGACTGGACCGACTCGCCGTTGACCGCCGTCACGATGTCCCGGCCGCGAAGACCCGCGCGTTCGGCCGGGCCGCCGGGGAAGACCGAGTTGATACGAACGCCTTCGACCGCAGTAAGACCTGAATCGCGGCGATCCTTTTCGTCGAGCGGCTCGACCTCGACGCCGAGGTAGCCGTATTCAATCTGCTGCCCGCGCAGGAGTCGGTCGATGATCGATCGCGTGTGGGCGTTGATGGGCACGGCAAAGCCGATGCCTTCGTGGCCGTCCGATCGCGTGCTGACGGCGGTGATGACGCCGATCACGCGGCCGTGGGTGTCGATGAGCGGCCCGCCGGAATTTCCCGGGTTGATGGGCGCGGTAGTCTGAATCATGTCGCCGTAGTAGCGGTCCTCGTCGCGGCCGAAATTTTCCGGCAATGGGCGGCCGATGGCGCTGACGATGCCGTGGCTGACCGAGGCCTGGCCGTCGGAGGAGAGCCCGAGCGGGTTGCCCATGGCGATGACGATGTGGCCGCGGCGGACCGATTCCCCATTGGCCAGTTCGGCTGCCTTAAGTTTCACGGAAGGGATGCGGATTACCGCGAGATCCGATCGACGATCCTCGGCGATCGGCAGGGCCCGGTACTTTCGCCCGTCGCTGAGCACGACCTGTATCGTCGTGGCGCGATCGATGACGTGCTGGCTGGTGAGGATCATGCCGTCATCGCGGATGATAACGCCCGTTCCGGTGCTGACCCAGACGCGGGGCGTCCAGTCTTCGCGATTGCCGAGCGCGGCGGGCGTGCGATCGGACTGAATCGTGACGACCGACGGCTCGACGCGCTGCACGAGTTCGGCGAGCGCCTTCTGCACCTCGTCGAGCAGGCCGGCGCCGCGATCAAGAATCGTCTCGGACGGCTTTTCCCGGGGCGATTCGGCGGATTGTTCGTCGTCGAGAGGCTCAGCGCGGGTATGGTCCGGGGAATCGGTCGTTTCGGCGGGGGCTGATGTCACCGGTTCGGCATCGGCCGCCGACGATGTTTGAGCGATCGCGGGAGCGGCGGCCGACACCGCAATCACAACCAAGAAGCGCGCGAAGAGGGTGATACAGCCGGATCGCGGTCCGTGTGACGAACGCAAAAGCTCAAGAGGCGTAAGATGAATCACGGCGTGTCGGCTCCATCCGATCCGTCCGCGGGCTCTGGAAGCGGAGGCCTTTCGCCCCCTTGATCGTCGTCTCCGCGGAGCGTCAGTTGGGAACTTCGATCGGGGTGACCATGTCCTGCGAAGTCGTGTTGTTGGCGCTGAACTTGACGATCCTCACCCCGGGCGTAACGACGAAGAGGAAGCCGAACTTGATCTTCTCGGGCGGCAGGCTGGAAAGCCTGCTGTGCGTGAACTTGGTCGGCTTCTTGAGGGCGCGTTCCGGAACCTCCGAAGTCGGATCGTACTGCATTTCAAACGTCGTCTTGCCGTTTTCCTCGACGGCCAGATAGAAGCCGATCGCGTAGTATTCGTTGCCGTTATCGTCATGAATCTTGGTCTGGCCGACCACGCGATTTGCGAAGCCAAGGGCGCGACCGAGATAGGTCTCCTGCTTGATGATATTGGCGCCGATCTGGACCATCCGCTTGTCGCCGGGAACGGCGAACTTCGTCACCTCGTCCCCGTCGGCCATGGGGTCATCGTCGAGCTCAAGCCAGAACTGGCAGTTGTCGCCGCCGACCTTGCCCTGGACCAAGTGATTCGACACGCCGGGTTTGTTTCGGTTCAGCGTAATCGGCAAGTCGTCGGAAGCGGCCGTTCGATCGTCGATGGCGTTGAAGTTATGCCCGGTGCCGCCCGGCGCTGCGCCGACGATTCCTGCGCCCGATTCCCGCACCGTTCCGGACAATCCGCCCGTTCCCTGTGATCGGGAGCCGTCGTCGGGGATGTCCTTTGGAATCTGGGCGAGCTTCTTCTTTCGGAGAAACTCCGCGACGTCGGCGCGGCCGCCGTGCTTGAATTCGAGGTACCAGGGCTGAAACTCCGCCGGTACTTCAAACGCAACGTCGAAGACGTAGTGGTCGCCCTTTTCGAGCACCTTGGTTTCATTCGGGCCGAGAACGAAATCGGTCGTCGGACTGAACGCCACCAGCCGGTCGCGCTGCGCCTGCTGGACGGCCTTCGGGCCATTGGTTCGGTGGGTGTAAATGTCTGTCATACCGGCCGCGAGAAATACCCGTGGCTGCGCGCTGGAACCCGGCGGGGGACCGACGATTCGAAAATTCGAAGGCCGGAAGCGAATTTCGCCTCCTTTATCCTTGCCCGAGGCATTCTTGGCGATCTTCACCTTGCAGACCAGGAAACTGTTGGCTGGTTTGGAAGGCGCGTCCTCTGCAAAGGCACGACTCAGGGTCGTCCCGTCGAGCGTGTGGGTGACCTTGTCGATCTTCGACGCCCACCAGACTTTTTCGACCACGACGTCGCCTTCGTTGACGAACATGTTCTCTTCGCTCATCGGGAAGCTGCGCGCCGAATAGAGGCTCATGATCAGGTCCGGCTTCTGGTCGGCCAGTGAACGATCCTCACTCCCGAATCGACCGTTCGAAAGAAGCGAGGCGAGCCCGCACACGAATTCATCGGGTCGAAAGACGGGGCCGAGGCTCTTGACCTTGGTTTCACCGTTCGTGAGGTCTGTTTCCATCCGTTCGAAGCTCATGACGCCTGAGCCAATGGGCATCATCTGAATCGCCGTCATCGTGCAGCCCACGATGATCTGGCCGGCGAAGAGACCTGCGATGGCGGCGCCGCCCCGATCGAGCGGAACAGGAAGCGAGACCGACTCGCGGATGAGCTTGTCGGTGGCCATGCGCAGGAGCGCCAGCGAACCGATGAAAAGCGCCATGAATGCAACCGCCAGGGCGAGGCCCAGCCCCATGGATTCGGAGACGAGGCTCGCGACGTTTTCATAGAACCCAAACGCGATCATGCAGGCGATGACCGCTTCGAAGAACATGATCAGGGCGCTGAAGAATCCCTGGTACGTCCAGAACGCGGCGATCAGGACCACCATCAATGAAACGAGAACTGAAAAGAGCATCTTGCTGGCTTCCTATGTCTTGTTTCTGACACCATCAAAAACGCGAACGATCCGGCATCGCCGGGCCGTCATGCCGAGGCCTTGGCCCGCGGCGCTTCGATTTCCTTGGTGACACGAAGGATTTCGGCGATGGCCGTCTGTCCCTCGTAGACTTTGTGCAGGCCGACTTCCTGGAGGTACAGCATGCCGCGCTTCCGGGCTTCCACCTTGATGTTGTTCAGGGGCGTGCCGTTGGCGATCAGCGCGCGAAGGTCGTTGTTCGGGATGAAGAGTTCGAAGATCGCCGTTCGTCCGACGTAGCCGGTGCCCTGGCAGAGCGGACAGAGCATCGGATTGCCCTGTTTGTCCACTTCAATCTCATCCGGATTCGGCGGCCGATAGAACGGGCGGTTTTCCGAGACCGACAAGTTCGCCTTCTTGAGGATTTCGGGATTCGGCTTGTATGCCCGCCGACACTGGCTGCACAGCACCCGCGAAAGGCGCTGGCTCGATATCGCCACGAGGCTCGACGCAGCCAGGGCGTTGTCATTGACGCTCTGGAGGTATCGCCGCAGCGCGATAAACGTGTCGTTGGCCGTCATGCCAAGGTAGACCTTCTTACCCTGCCGCCCGGCTGCCGCGGCCAGCGCGGCCGTCTCGGCGTCGGGTGTGTCGCCGGCCATGACGACATCCGGCTCGGTTCGCAGGATGGACCGGAAACGCCGGCCGAAGGGCACGGTATTGTCGGCGCTGTCGTAAACGTGCTGGGTGATGTTTTCGAGGTCGAGCGACTTTGTGATTTCGAGGGCGTGGATGTTCTGCATGAACGCATCGTGGCCGCGGAGGATGGCGTAGAGCGTGCTCGTGACGCCGTTGCCGCGCGGGGCGCTGACGACAACCACACCCTTCGGTTCGCGGACGACTTCTTCGAAGATTGGCAACTGCGCGGGGGTGAAGCCCAGGTCCGGAAGCCGAAACTTCGCATCCTCGGAAAACAGCTTCATCAACATTCGCTCGCCCGCGGTGGAGCCGGAGGTCCGGACATCCACATCCACGCTTCGGTCGGCCGCGCCGCCGGCGCCGATGGCGGCCTTGAACTTGCCCTGCTGCGGTCGTCGATGCTCCTCCGGGTTCAATCCACCGATTCGCTTGAGGTGGGCGATGATTCGCGGCGCGTTTTCCGCATCGATCGGCTCCCGCTGCCGATCCACACCGTCGATCTTGTAAATGATCTTAAGAGGCTCATTGGGCAGCGAATCCATGAGTACATCGCTGGCTCGACGCCAGATTGCGTCAAAAAGTAGATCCTGGGTCGCCTGGTACGCGGTGTGCTCAAGCGGATCCGTGGGCCACTCGGGGCTCTTGCCGGTCGCGTCCTTGATCCGGGTTCGGTCCTTGCCGTGCATCGATTCCTCCTTCGACTTGCCGGTTCCTTTGCCAAGCCGTTGGAGGTGGGCCATGGTGAGCACGGTTTGAGAAGGCGAAACGCGCCGATTGCGGAAGACTACGTAGGAGATGACCGCCGGGCCGTGAAGGATCAGATGAATCAGGAACCCGACCAGATAAAGCGGCACCAGCATCCAGACGGTCAGGCCGATGATTCCCGAGAAGAAAATCGCCGGGGTCCACATCGCCTTGGGAACTCGAAGTCCGCGAAGGTCCTTTTCAGACCATGCCGAGCTGTGAGCCCAGAGAAGGACGGCGAGGGCGAACGGGATGATCTTGAGGATCGAGAAATAGCCGCCGTCGTCGGTCGGCAAGGCGCCGAGAAGGGGGCTGAACGAAAGGTTGGATAGCGCTGGATCTGCCATAGAATTCGCTTAATTCAGGTCTGACAAAACTTTGGAGAATCAAAGCCTCCATTGTAAGGTCAGGCGGTTTCCATTGGAACTCCAAAACCGTCGGTCCGCAGGCCGGGCCGCCCGGCTTCGAGGGTTTTCCCGGGGTGCGATACGAAGGCGATCAGGCCATTCCGGAGACCCGATCGACCTCCTGGAAAGTCGTTCTGCCTTCGATCACGTAGCGATATCCGCACTCGGTGAGCGATTCGAACATCCACTCGCCCGCCGCCTTGCGAATATCCGAAATCGTCGGTCGCGTCAGGATCACGTCTCGAAGCTGGGGGTTGAACATCAGCATTTCGAAGAGCGCCGTTCGACCCCGGTAACCGACATTCATGCACTTCTTGCAGCCGACCGCGTCGTAGAAGACGTCATAGGTCCGACTTTCCAGTTTCATCGCCCGGATCATGGCCGCGTCGGGCTTGAAGGGTCGTTTGCAGTTGTCGCACAGCGTTCGCACCAGCCGCTGGGAGATGCACATCGTGACCGCGCTGGCGATCAGGAAGGGCTCCACGCCAAGGTCGAGCAGGCGGAAGATCGTTCCAACCGTGTCGCGGGCGTGGATGGTGGTTAAGACGAGGTGGCCGGTGGTCGCGGCCTGCATCGCCATCTTGGCGGTGTCCTTGTCTCGAACTTCGCCGACGAGAATGACGTCCGGGTCCTGCCGAAGCACCGAGCTGAGGACGGACGAAAAAGTCAGATTGTGTTTCGGGTCGATCGAAATCTGCGTGGTATTCGGCAGCTCGTATTCCACCGGGTCTTCAATCGTGATGATGTTCCGCGTCTCGGCGTTGATGGCCTTGAGCGCGGTGTAGAGCGTTGTCGTTTTGCCGCTGCCCGTCGGACCGGCCAGGATGACCATGCCCGAGTCCTGCGTCGAGACGCGCTCCATTTCCATGACGCCGCGATCGGTCATGCCGAGCCCGTTGAAGTGATCCGGAACCGTTCCCTTGTCGAGGAATCGAAGGGCGAGCTTTTGTCCATGCACGGTCGGCGTCAGGTTGACGCGAAAGTCGACGCGCCGAGCGGTGAGGTCGACCGAGAAGTTGCCCTCCTGGACGATGTGCTTCTTGGAGATGTCTGCTTCGCAAAGCACCTTGATGACGTTCAAGACACTGACGCCCATCTGGCTCGACATCGAACCGACCGAGTGCATCTGGCCGTCGATTCGAAACCGGATCGACACTGTGGTCGTCTTCGGTTCGATATGAATGTCTGTTGCGCGGGTTCGAAAAGCGACAAACAGAAGCTGACGCAGCGCTTCAACCGCCTCGCCGACGGTTTCGTCACCGCCCTTGCGTTTGAATGCGAACTCCTCGCCCTTTCGGCTCAGGAGGCGAAAGTCCTTGACCGTCTCCGGCGCGCCTCCGGGCTTCGGCATGGTCGCCACGGCCTGGAGCAGCGGGGCCAGCTGTTTTGACAAGGGCCCGGCGGCCATCGTTCTCGCGGCCAGCGTCGCCACCACCGCCTTGTCATCCAGCGAACTGGTTGGCAGGACCTCGGGCTGTTCTTCGATCACGGCGGCGGTGGGGATTTTCGAACCCTTCTTCGTTTTGACCTCTTCGGGGAGGATTCGAATAAGGGTGCTGCCGATTCGGAAGGTGTCTCCGAAGGTGACGGCGGCTTCAATCACGCGGTTGTTGCCGAGCCAGGTGCCGTTCGCGCTTTTGAGATCTTTCAGCGTGATGTTGCCGTCGAGGGTTTCGATGACGCAGTGCTTTCGTGACGCGACCTTGTCGGCGAGGACGATGTCGTTGCCGGCCTCGCGGCCGATCGTGATACGCGGGCCGGTGAACGTGTGGATCTCCGGCTCGCCGCCTGACTTGATCTCGATTTGCACAACCATCCTCGTGCACTGGGGCGGGATCAACCTGGATGCACGTCGCGAGGCCCCTTTGGCGTCGTGCATCCGCCGCAAGCGTTCCACTCTCCGGTCGGTGGATCACGTTGCATCTTCTCTCTGCATCGGCCTGCAGATGACTCAATTGCCGAGGTTCGCCGCTGTCGTCAGACATGCGATCCCGGCGGTGCGGCGACCTAGCCCAGAATCGACGCCGATCCGGATCGGATGCCCTTGAGGCGCATCTTCAATTCATCCGGGTTGGGCGCGACTTCCATCGCCAGTTTCACGTCGATGTATTCCTGCTGAACGAGCTGGTACAGCGCCTCGGTGAAGTCCTGCATGCCGTCGTGAACGGCCGACTTGAGGACGGACCCGATTTCGAAGTCCCGGCCTTCGGCGATCAGCTTACGAATCGACGCGTTGACGACCATGATTTCGCAGCACGGAATTCGCGATCGCGTGGGGTGGATACTGGGCAACAGCTTCTGACAGACGACGCCCTTGAGATTAAACGTCAGCGACTGGCGAATGAGCCCGCGGGCTTCCTCGGGGAACAAGTCAAGAATGCGGGTGATGGTCTGCGAGGCGCTCGACGCGTGAATCGTTCCGAGCACGAGGTGTCCGGTTTCGGAGGCGTGCATGGCTGCCTCGAACGTTTCCCGGTCGCGCATTTCGCCGACCAGCACGACGTCGGGATCTTCGCGCATGAGGTACTTCAGGGCAGCATGGAAGTCCTGCACGTCGATGCCGATCTCACGCTGGTTAATGAACGCCTTCTTGTCGTCGAAGATGTACTCGATCGGGTCCTCGACCGTGACAATGTGGCACGCGCGGGATTCGTTGATTTCGTTCAGCATCGCGGCGATCGTGGTGGACTTACCCGAGCCGGTGATGCCCGCCAGCAGAATCAAACCCTGGTGAAGCTTTGCAAGTGATCGCAGGGAAGGCGGAACGCCGAGTTCCTCAAACGTGCGGATGTTCTTGGTGACGCGCCGGGCGGCGACTGAGGTCATGCCGCGCTGGCGAAACACATTGACGCGGAATCGATCCAGTCCGGGGACCTGGTGGGCGAAGTCGAGAGCCCCATGCTCGAAGAAGTACCTCTGCTGCTTCTCGCTGATGACCTCGAAGATCATGTCCTCGATTTCGTCGGTCGAGAGCGGCGGCTCCTGGGCCAGACGAATGTCGCCGCCGATGCGGAATCGGGGCGGCGCGTTGGCCTTGAGATGAAGGTCGCTGGCTTCAAGCTTGCAACACGCCTTGAAGAGCCGGTTGATCTGCGGATTCTTCGGCTTCTCCGGGGTGTCCTTGGTGTGAACCTGATGAATATCCACCGGATTCGGGTCGTTCGCGGAATGCAATTCCCCGTCCATTTCAACGGCCATGAGGATTCCTCGGTTTGGCGGTGCAGGTCGCGGCGTAGGCCGGAAGACCCGCGCACGGAGGGCTGAGTCGTCGTCAGTATTCCACACGCCAGGGCAGCGCATAGCGACGTCGGCGTTTCTAACTCCATCATTCTAGGGGATTTGAGCCGTGAATCAAGCGAATGCCGGGGTCGATAACCCGAACCTGATCGGCCACAATCCGCTTCGGGATCAGTCGAGTCCCGACCCGAACGGACGGCAGCCACCTTGACGCGACGAACCTCTTTCCATGGGTCGTTCGGCTCGACAGAGGCTTGCCTTACAGGCTTGCCAGAAGCTCTTCCATTTCGCTCTTGGCATGAAATTCGCCGATTTCCGCCGCCTTGTGAATTCCTTCGCGGAGGGCCTCACGCGCCGTGGGTATGTCCCCCATTGTCACCATCGTCCGGCCGCGCTGGAAGTAGGCCGCGATGTAGTTTGGATCCAGTTGAATCGTCCTCTCGAATTGAGCAAGGCTCTCGGCGAATCGCTCGTGCTTGGCCAGTTCCATCGCCAGCCCGAAATTCAGAAATGCGTCGTTGGGCTCCTTTTCGAGAAGAGCCTGTAGTTTTTCGAGTCTCCCGGTGCTCATCATGACTCCTGATCACGCCTCAAGGGGCGAGGATGCCTGTCTCCGTCGAATGACTGCCGTCCCTTCGACAGATTGGCGGACGGCCGACAGAATATACCCCATGCTCGCAATCCTCGCAGTCTGGACCGCCCTCGGGGCGCTGGTCACCTCGATCTATGTGATTTTCTTTCGATCGGGGCCGGCCGTCGACACCGAACTGGTGGTGACGCTGCTGCCGTACACCATCGCGGCCTCCGCCACCCTTGCGGCCGCCGTTCTGTGGGGTCTGCGAAAGCATCGGGCGGATGAAGAAGGCGTCGTCGGCCAGCGGACGCAGGCGGTGACGGCGCTCGTCATCAACAGCGTGAATTTCGCCGCGCTGCTTTTTGCCCTGCAGGATTTTCAGTTTGCCGTAGTGGGGTTGATCGTTGAATTCGGCTTTCTCTATGTCTGTTACTGGGGTTATACCCGCGTCGTGGTACCCGAGAAATGAAACCCGTCAGCGGGACGTCGGGCGAACGCCGTTCGTCGCGAATGGCTGAATTCACTATAATCTTACCGGAAATTCGAACATCGCCGGCGTGGCCTACACTGCACGGCGAGGAAAGACCCCGATATGTCCGACTCCACGGCTGCGGCCGGAGCAACAATCTCGATTACGGTAAACGGCGAGTCATTTTCGCTCACGGGCCCGGCGACGGTCGCCTCCTTGATTGCCCTTCGCTCCCCGCGTCCGCCTTTTGCGGTGGAGCTGAACAAGACGCTCGTTCGCCGGCCGCAATATGATGCGACGACCATCCGGGAGGGCGACGCCGTCGAAATCGTCACCCTGGTGGGCGGGGGTTAGACTTCAGCGCGTTCGTGGGCCCCTGCACTGATTCACGCCGGGGCGCCTGACGAGACCTGTGACTGCATCTCGAGTCCCCAGTGACTTCAAACACAAGGTAGACCTCATGGATCCGCAACCGTTGACCATTGGCTCCCAGTCATTTCGCTCCCGGCTGTTCGTCGGCACCGGCAAGTACGAGACCTACGAGCTCATGCGCGAATGTCTCGAAGCGTCGCGATGCGAGGTGGTAACGGTGGCGGTCCGCCGCGAGCGGCTCTTCGACGCCCAGAATCGCAGCCTGCTCGAATTCATCGACACGTCGCGTTACACGATCCTGCCGAACACGGCCGGCTGCTTCACGGCCGAAGATGCCATTCGCGTGGCACGGCTTGGCCGCGACATTCTTGAGCAGCTGAGCAATCCCGGCGCGGCGTGGGTCAAGCTCGAAGTGCTTCACGACAAGAAGACGCTTCTGCCCGATCCGGTTGCAACGCTCGAGGCCACGAAAGAACTCGTGAAGGACGGCTTCCAGGTTCTCGTCTATTCCAGCGACGACCCAGCGGCGGCCTGTCGCCTCAAGGAGGCCGGCGCGACCAGCGTCATGCCGGCGGGAAGCCCGATCGGCAGCGGCCAGGGCATCCTGAACCCCAACGCGATTCGGATCATTCTGGAGATGCTCAAGGAGGGCGACGCGGACTATCCCGTCATCGTCGATGCGGGCGTCGGCACGGCCAGCGACGTGGCGATCGCCATGGAACTCGGAGCGGACGGTGTGCTTCTCAACACGGGGATCGCCCACGCGAAGAACCCGGTCGCCATGAGCCGGGCGATGGCGCAGGCGCTGGACGCCGGCTATCTCGCCCACCGGGCGGGGCGGATTCCAAGAAAGCTCTACGCGACGGCCAGTTCGCCGATTGAAGGGACAATCGTCTATTAGTACCGGCCGTCGGCTGCGTACTCTTCGAAAATAATTCTCAGCGCTTCAGTCCGGGCGGCCCGAATCGGCGTGTCAGGGGTGGAGGTGCGCCGGCGTTCGGCTTGTGACCGGCGCCGCACCTCGTGTCGATGGTCGCGGACAGGCCAGGATTCCGGATTATCGGTCGGCCGTGAGAAAACCCGGCGGTGCGGGTCAATACCAAGTGCGAACAACCCGCGTTCGTTCGTATGCCGGCGGCGGGTCCGTACGGCGACCGGAGGTCCGAATCTCATCCGCACCGAATTGGCAGGAACAGTCAGGCCGCTCAGGGCTTGGAAACGGGGGCAGTCCTGGTGTCTAATAGAGCGGGAATCCCTTCAGAAAAAGTGTTCGCCTTCACAGGAGTCGTTCGATGATTTTTTCTCGGCATGGCTTCAGGATCGTTGCGCTCGGATTGTGTCTTGTCAGCGCAGCCGCGGCGCGCGGTGATGAGGATGTTCCGGACAAGGAGCCTGACATCGAAGTCGGCGCGCCGCGCGCGGTCGGCGGTCCCAGCGTCTTCGGCTACACCTTCATCGATAGCGCCGAGCCGGGCGGCCCGGTGTTCTCATTCGTCGATATCAGCACGACCGGCACGCAGCAGACGTTTTTCGACGCCGACGCACTTCCGACTCAAAACTCCAATGCCGATGACGGCGTCGCGCTGGCGATTTCTCTGGCCGGGCTCAACGGCGGACAGGGATTCCCTTTCTTCGGAAATCTCTTCACTGAGTTGAACATGTCGACGAACGGGTTCCTGCACTTCGACCTCAACGGAGCCTCCGATGCGCTGTCCAACGACTGCCCAGTGAGTAATGCCACCGAACCGAACAACATGATTGCCGTCCTCTGGGACGATCTTGTCCTGCGAAATCCGCCAAGCATTCTCGCGGGCGGGTACGTGCAGTCGTTCAGTCCGTGCCCCTACACCCAAGGTGGGACCGGCGACTGCGTGGTTGTTCAATGGGATAATGCGGACCACTTCGGCGGCGGCATCGACAGCTTTGATTTCCAGGCCGTTCTTTACGACAACGGCAACATCCTGATGCTCTATCCCGAGGGGCCTACGGCAAGTCCGGCCGATCCACCGTTCAATCCAGAGCATGGATCGGGTTCGACGACGGGCATCGAGAATGCCGACGCTTCAGATGGATTGACCTACGCCTGCAACACGGCCGATTCCATTCCCGCGAACCTGGCGGTGCTCTTTCGCTATCCGCTCCCGCAGCTTGAACTCGCCATGACGGTCTCTGTGTGCCAGCCCGATCCGGCCGATCCGGTGGATCCCGAATGCATCGAGAACTGTGGAACGGTTGATTCTCTGATCGTCGCGCCCGGGACGAAGGTTCGCGTCTGCTACGGGGTGACCAACACCGGAACCACGCCGATCACCCAGCATAACTTGTTCGACGACCAGATCGGCGCCTTTCTGGCGTTTTTCAATTTTAACCTTCTCCCGGGTGCCAGTGTGTTCATCACCCAGAAGGTCACCATCGATGAGGACACCGTTTTCAACGGCACCTGGACCGGACGAGCGACTGTTCACAACGTCGAGTCGACCGATGCTGTCACGGTCCAAGTTGATTCAGACGGCGATGGCGTTCCGGACGCCGCCGACATCTGCCCCGGCGGCGATGACAACATCGATGCCGACGCCGATGGCACGCCCGACTTCTGCGACAATTGTCCGGATGACCCCGCGAAGACCGAACCCGGTCAATGCGGCTGCGGCGTCGCCGACACCGACACCGATGCCGACGGCACGGCGGACTGCAACGACGAGTGTGTCGACGACCCGAATAAGATCGCGCCGGGCGATTGCGGCTGCGGCGTGGCAGATACGGACACCGACAATGACGGCACGGCCGACTGTAACGACGAGTGTGTCGACGACCCGAACAAGATCGCGCCGGGTGATTGCGGCTGTGGCGTGGCAGATATGGACACCGACAATGACGGCACGGCCGACTGCAACGAAGAATGTGATGACGACTCGAACAAGACCGAGCCCGGCGTTTGCGGCTGCGGCACGGCCGATATCGATTTTGACAACGACGGCGTCGCGGACTGCATCGACAACTGCCCGAATGACGCCAACGCGGACCAGGCCGATACGGACGGCGACGACATCGGCGATGTCTGCGACGACGACGGTCCGGCGGGTCAGCCGAATCCCTGCGGTGACTGCGGCACCGGGATGATGCCTGCCTCGATGCTCATGCTGCCGCTGCTCCTGCGCGGTCGGCATCGACGTCGGCGGAGGGCTTGAACGGATGGAGGCCTGGCGCGCGGAGCGGCCTGGTCCTGGCGGCCGCCCCGATAGCGGAATGATTGGAGGATTGCGGAAAATCCGGTGACTCGGATGAGATCGTCGTGCGGCCGCGCTTTCATCGACGCCGCGAAGCGTCGATGTTAAGCTTCCGTTATGGACCGCCTCCGCCGAAACCGCCTCTGCGTCTGGCTGATCATCATCGGCCTGTGCAATTTCCTGCTCTACGCAGTCTTCTACCAGATCCTCGGGGGCGACGCCCAGAACGGCTACGTCAAAGTCGTTGACGGGCAGAAGATCTACTACGTTCGTGGCCACTTCATCCATCGGCCGATCGGTTACGAACAGGATCTGCCGCGGTGGATGTGGATTTACAGCTACATTCATTCCATCAGCATCTGGCCGTCGATCGCCATGGTCTTGCTGGCGATGCTCACACTGGCCCGGCCGCACATTATGGTGACCTATCAACGGGGCATCATGCAGGGGGCGACCCTGGTCACGGTGATGGCGACGGTCATCGTGCTGATCACTTCCATCATCATGATCGCCTTCATCTGGGAATTCGTGCAGGCTCTGAGTTAGCCGGGGGTTCGAATTCTCAAATGACCGCCATCGCCGACAACAAGTGGGAATCGCTGATCGCCCGGGCGCTGCCGCATCATGAATCGCGCCCGCAGCAGGTGGAAATGGCGGAGGCGGTGGCGAGCGCCATGGCGAATCGCCGGCACCTGATGGTCGAAGCGGGCACCGGCGTCGGCAAGAGTTTTGCGTACCTGCTGCCTGCGATAGATCGAATCCTGTCGCACAACGAGCGCGTCCTGATCGCGACGAACACCATCAACCTTCAGGAGCAGCTCGTCGAGAAGGACATTCCCGCGCTGCGCGCGGTGTTCGACCAGCCATTCAAGGCGGTGCTCGTCAAGGGGCGGAACAATTACATCGGCCTGCGCCGGCTGATGCAGACCAGCCGCCGCCAGAGCGCCGTGTTTTCCAGCCAGCACGCATTGAAACAGCTTCATGAAATCGAAGACTGGGCCTACGACACGCACGACGGTTCGCTCTCGGATCTCGACTTTCAGCCGTCGCCGGAAGTCTGGTCGCGCGTGCGAAGCGAGAGCAACAACTGCATGGGCTCGCGCTGCGCGACGTACGAGAAGTGCTTCTACCAGCGCGCCCGCCGCAAGGCCGACGAGGCCCAGTTGCTCATCGTGAATCACGCGCTGTTCTTCGCCGATCTGGCGCTTCGTCGGCAGGACGTGACGTTTCTGCCCGACTACGACCACGTTATTTTTGACGAAGCCCACAACATCGAGAGCGTCGCCGGCGACCACATGGGGCTGAGCGTCTCCAACAACCAGCTTCACACGCTCATTCGCGGCATCTACAACGAGCGCACCGGCCGCGGATTTCTCGCCATGGTGGATTGTCCGCAGGTCATCCGGATCGCCGCCGATCTTCAGGCCCGTGTGGATGCTCTCTTCGACGAATTTCGGCGCGCCTATCC